>CAZTQJ010000262.1:0-2321 GCA_964615615.1 uncultured Acidimicrobiaceae bacterium | reverse complement strand
GTGGCCCAGGTGTGGTTCTCCTCTTGAATCCTCACGCGCTCTTTGGCTTCTACCGCTTGATGCAGGCCGTCAGACCAACGTCGCCCCTCGAGGGTGCGTCCGGTGAACTCGTCAACGATCTTTACCTCGCCCTGATCAACGAGGTAGTCCTTGTCGCGGTGATAGAGCTCTTTAGCCCTCAGCGCTTGGTTGAGGTGATGCACGTAGTTGGTCGAAACGGCGTCATAGAGATTCTCAACACCTATGGCACGCTCCACCTTGCTGATGCCTGACTCCAAGGGGATGACGGTTCGCTTCTCTTCATCGACTTCGTAATCTTCATCGCGGTTCAGACTGCGCACAATGGTGGAGAACTGGTTATAGAGCTTCTGAGACTCATCAGCAGGTCCAGAGATGATGAGCGGAGTTCTGGCCTCATCAATGAGGATGGAGTCGACTTCATCGACAATGGCGTAGTGGTGGCCACGCTGAACCATCTCGTCAAGTGACCTCGCCATGTTGTCACGCAGGTAGTCGAAGCCAAACTCGGTGTTTGTGCCATAGGTGACATCGGACATGTAGGCCTCACGCTTTTGCGCGGAATCTGAAATATCTGGACCCACGCGACCCACGCTGAGACCTAAGAAGCGGTGCAGCTGACCCATCCATTCGGAGTCTCGCGTGGCGAGGTAGTCGTTGACGGTCACGACATGCACCCCATTGCCGGCAAGGGCGTTGAGGTAAACCGGCAGGGTGGATACCAAGGTCTTGCCTTCACCGGTCTTCATTTCCGCGATCCAGCCAAAGTGCAGGGCCATGCCGCCCATGAGTTGCACGTCGTAGTGACGCTGACCCAGCACGCGCCAGGCTGCTTCACGGACTACGGCAAAAGCCTCAACGAGGAGGTCTTCAAGGCTCTCGCCATCCGCAAGGCGGGCACGAAACTCAATGGTTTTATGAGCAAGTTCGGCGTCTGAGAGCGTCTCGTACTCCGCTTCGAGCGCGCCAATCAGGGGCACAATTTCTTCAAGGCGTCGAAGTTTCTTGCCTTCACCAGCTCGTAGCAGTTTAGAAAAGACGCTCATAACTTGACCAGCCTACCGGGAACCATCCCCAAGGCCCTAGCGAGGCTGTCACAGGTGCAGCGCGGCTGACCTGGTCTTTGACCCCACACTCGCCTGCTGCAGGGCTGACGGCCCGGGCCCGGTGGCCCAAAGGCCCCACGCTCCCGGGAAGTTCCGCTTCCCCCCATCTCGATGCCACCACGACAGTCGTGATTGCCACCGGCAGGGCTTACTCCTAAGCCGCACCATGCTCAGCGACCAAGGTCGCCTTACGTGGGTCGTTTCGCCTGCGACTGGCATCGACTTGCAACCACAGACCCGCGCTACACCTGTAACCCAGCCAGCCTAGATCTCGGTCATGAAGGGCGGGAAGAGGGCGAATTGTCCTCCAGACAGGGCCCCTGCTCCACGCCTAGGGTTGCGCCTGATGGCTAGCGAACTTGAACCCCACGAAACACTCTCTGGCTTAAGTCTTCAGGGCTCCTACGGCGATGAGCAATGGGGTTCGGCTGGTGACTACCCCTATAGGCGAGGTCTCCACGCCTCGATGTACCGAGGCAAGCTCTGGACCATGCGCATGTTCGCTGGCTTTGGCACCCCCAAGGACACCAACGCCCGCTTTCACGACATCTTGGCCAACGGAGGAACGGGCCTCTCCGTGGCCTTCGACTTGCCCACCCTGCTCGGCCGGGACTCCAATGATGCCCTCGCCCTCGGTGAGGTCGGCAAGGCCGGCGTCGCAGTGGACAGCATCGACGATGTCCAAGTCCTTTTTGATGGCATTGATCTCGGCGCAGTGAGCACCTCGATGACGATTAACTCCCCCGCCATGCCCATCATGGCCATGTACATCGCCGTAGCCGAGGCCAATGGCACGCCGAGGGCCAAACTCAGTGGCACCCTGCAAAACGACATCTTGAAGGAGTACCAGGCCCAGAAAGAATACGTCTTTCCCCCACGACCCTCACTGCGTCTTGTTACTGACCTCATGGCCTTCACCAGCGCGCAGATGCCGCGCTTCCACCCGCTTTCGATCTCCGGCTATCACATTCGTGAAGCTGGATCGACCGCCACCCAAGAACTTGCCTTCACTCTTGCCAATGGTTTTGCTTACGTAGAAGCCGCCATGGCTGCCGGACTCGACGTGGACGAATTCGCCCCCAGGCTTTCCTTCTTCTTCAACGCCCACATTGACTTCTTTGAAGAGATCGCTAAGTTCCGCGCGGCGCGGGTGCTTTGGGCGCGATGGATGAAGGAACGTTATGGAGCCAAGGACCC
>CAZTQJ010000261.1:0-2332 GCA_964615615.1 uncultured Acidimicrobiaceae bacterium | reverse complement strand
TACACGGCTCTGAACACTCTTTCCCTACACGACGCTCTTCCGATCTCAAATACGAGGATTGATACGGCGTAAAATATATTCCGCGCATTTTGGACATGAGACCCAAATCGTAGCTCGTGATGGAGGAGGGAAGAGAGGCGATATCTACGCTGTCATCCCAGAGATAGAGCTCGAAGAGATCGGCGTTCGAGTCGAGGAGTTCGCTCCGGTCGAAGTTCCGAAAGGGAGAAAGGGTCCAATTGCCTACCTCATCTTTGGCTATCACCTTGTCACTTACGAGGCCGTTCCAGACATCTACCGCCTCGTGGTATTTCCCGACGACAGCCCCGTCCAACTTGAGTGTTATCTCCAAGGAATATGCAGCTGCGGCTAATCCCTCGCAGGCATAGAGGGCCGAACAGTCCGTTTCACTTAACCAGGAAAAACCCAGGCCGGATTGGGTGCCTGATGGCACCGGAGTTCCACCCACGGTCGATAAGGAAAAATCGGCTGTCCAGGACCCATAATGGGCCCAGGGGATGTAGAGCTGCAAGGCAATACTACCGCTCGTTCCACCCGAGGGGCCAGGATCTGCAGGGTATATAGGAACGGCGACGCCGTTCCCTCCCTGGACCACTTCATGGCCGGATACAATTCCCCGGCCAAGTACGACTGTGCCCTTTTTTGCCTCGACTTGTACGGTCCAGAATCCGACCTCGACCGCAGGGAAAAGGTACTCATATGTAGGAACAGGTTCGGTCGGTGTGAGCTCGATCGTCCTTGGCGAAAAGGGCGGCACATGCTCACTCGTCAGGGTGATGATATATTTATCGACATTGCCCTCGAAACCAGGTACGACCGTTCGTGCGGCACGCGATGCGTTGGCAGGGACGCTCCTGTCCTTTCCGGGTTGTGCGATCCTCACGGTCAGCGAGCCAAGGCCCTCCTTCACCTTCGATCCGAAAAAATTCGAGCAGGAGGCGAAGAGAAGGCCGAGCGCCAAGAGAGCAAGGCCCTTCGTCATTGCGTTGAAGCTCAGCCTTGATTTCAGGCTTGTTGTAGGACGCCCGTCGTTACTAAAGTTCATCCCGAGCCCCCTCATTCTATTACCTTTGACGGATAACCAATGCTGGGCGCGACGATATAGATATTCCCCGAAGAATTGCTGGCGATGGGCCCAGACCAAGTTCCGGAAAGCGACAGATTCTGCTCCCAAGTAGCACCCCCGTCAGTGGAATGCCAAACTCCTCCAAAAACTTCGCACGCGGTTATTTTCAAGCCGTCATCGCTCATCGTGACCCCGATCCAGTTCTTGACACCAGGTCCCGGGCAGGCGTTCCATGTCGAACCATCAGTCGTGACATAGATGTAATCACCCGATGCGACCGCAACCATCCGGTTTGTAGACTCGGAGAAGGCAACCGCTTTCCAATTCCTGGAACCCACAACGGGCATAATCGTCGTCCAATTCAGGCCCGAGTTGGTGGAGAGGTACACATCACCCGAGAGTTCGGAGGCAACCGTGGCTATGCGGGTACCGCTCCCATTCATGGAAACCGACATGCCCCATAGATGAGTGTTGACGCTGGTTTGCTGCGTCCAGTTAGCGCCGCTGTCAGAAGAGGTGTAGCTGTAGCCGCTGTAATCCACTGCGGCCAATTTCGTCCCATTATCACTGATGGCGATCCCACACCACATTCGGTTTCCCGACGATGCTTGCACTGTCCACGTGTCGCCATAGTCGGTGGAGGTGTAGATAAAGCCGTCATTTACGCAAGCAGCGAGATAGCAGCCATCCGCGCTCATGGCCACTCCGTACCAATTTCTTGCGCCTGCAGTCACGGAAGGAGTCCAATTCTTGCCGCCATCGGAGGAGATCCAGATATAGCCGCCCAAACCGCTGTTCCTATCAGCGATTGCCACGCGCTGGCCGTCGGCGCTCATCGAGATGCCGCTCCAATTCCCGGAGACACCTGTCAGCTGCCTGACATAGGAACCACTGCCAACGGTGACCGAGACTGTATAGTCGGCAGTACTACCATCCTCGGCGGTAACGGTGTACAGGACCAGACCGCTGAAATCGACTTGGCTGCTGCCGCTCGACTGGGATGTCCCGCCCACGGAAACCGTGGCTCCGTCCGTATTGAAGAGCGCTACGTAGGTTGCTGGTAAGGCGCCATACACTTCGACGTCGATTGCCTTCGCGAGCTGATTTATGACACCTTCGAAGGTGTCCACACCGGGCACGATGATCTGAAATCGCGAGATCGATTTCCTTATCGATGCCCACCTCGGGTAGAACGTCACAGATCGGAAGAGCACACGTCTGAACTCCAGTCACCTGAAGCTATCT
>CAZTQJ010000260.1:0-2373 GCA_964615615.1 uncultured Acidimicrobiaceae bacterium | reverse complement strand
TGGAGAACACTGCTCGCACTATTCCCCGCGAGGTTGGCGTCGATGAGGGCTTCGCTGTGCGTCCTCCTGACCTTCTTGAAGATACGACGCTTGAAGGCTTGCGGTAGGCCTACCTACGGGCCACAGCCGAGCGTATTGAGCCAACGGTTGATCTCTTCCACGTAACGATCTATGCCGTAACCGTCGCTGAGGTGGTGCAGACCTTGGCCAAACGTCTCCATGAGCGAGAGGTCTGGTCGTTTCGCGACATTGTCGACGGCGTTGAAGAACGTATCGAGATCATCGTGCACTTCCTTGCTGTCCTCGAGCTCTGCAAACTCGGCAGAGTGAATCTCGGCCAAGGGCGAACCTTTGGTGAATTAACGGTGACGTGGCTCTCTACCCCCGAATCCGGGGCCGATCTGGAGGTTGATGACTATGACGGATGATGAACTTTCGGCAGCACTAGAAGCCATCTTGCTGGTTGCGCTTGAACCCGTACCCGAAGCGACTTTTGCCGAATTGACCGAGGAGCCCAAAGAGCGCATCTTGGAGCACCTCGAAGCACTGGCGGCATCCATGGATCACCCCCTGCGAGGCATGCGGCTCGTGCACAATGCTTCAGGCTGGCAACTTCGTACGGCACTCGCACAGGCTGACTACGTAGAGCGCTTCGCCAACCGCGATGTCTCCGTGCGGCTTTCGACCGCTGCGCTTGAAACCTTGGCCATCGTCGCCTATCGCCAACCGGTAAGCCGCGCCCAGGTGTCTGCCCTTCGTGGCGTCAACGTAGACGGCGTGGTCCGCCTGCTTGAGCAGCGCGACTACATCCGTGAAGTCGGCCGAGCTGATGGCCCTGGTCAGGCGATCCTTTATGGGACCACGGAATTATTCCTTGACCGCATGGGTATTACCAATCTCGCCGCTCTGCCACCAATCGAGGATCATCTTCCTCAGGCTGATGTCGTTACCAGCCTCGAAGAAGCACTGCGGAGCACGGTTCCCAGCGGTCTGGGCGATGGGGAGTCTTCCTAGGTGGAATCAACGCCGGCTGGAAGAGCGCAAAAGGTTCTTGCCAGAGCGGGAGTCGGAAGCCGTCGGGTCGTCGAAGATCTGATCAGCGAAGGTCGCGTGCTTATTAATGACCGCGTCGCTGACCTAGGAGACAGGATTGACCCTGCGACGGACACCGTCAGGGTTGACGGGGTGCAGATTCCCTTAGCGGCGGGTCTCGTCTATTTCCTGCTGAATAAACCCGCAGGCTACGTCTGCTCAGCATCCGATCCCCATAACGACAAGTTGGCTGTCGACCTGGTTGCTTCGGAAAGCAGAATATTCACCGTCGGGCGCCTCGACCGCGAGACCGAAGGCCTGCTCCTGCTCACCAACGATGGTGATCTGGCTCACGGACTTACGCATCCTTCCCACGGAGTCGAAAAGGAATATCTGGCACAGGTAGAAGGAGATCCTCAGCCGAGTGCCATTCGCCAATTGCGTGAAGGCATAGAGCTTGAAGACGGCGTCACGGCTCCCGCCAAGGTGAACCGTGTGGATCTTGGGGTTCTGCGGATCGCCATCCATGAAGGTCGTAATCGGCAGGTACGCAGAATGTGCGAGGCCGTAGGGCATAAGGTTCTGCGATTAGTGAGGACGAGAATTGGCCCCATTGTGGACAATCGCCTGCCCGTAGGGGAGTCTCGGCCCCTGAACTTTGAGGAAATTCGCGATCTCTACCGGGCAATCGCCAAGGGATCCTCTTCTCCCACAGAGTAGGATTCGTCCATGTCTTCGCTTCGTGTCAGGGCGCTCCGTGGCGCAACCACCGTCTCTGAGGACAGCCCCGAGGCCATAGGCGAACGAGTCAAAGAGCTCCTGCAGGTAATCCTCGAACGCAACGAACTCGAACTCGATTCCATCATCAGTGCGATGTTTACCGCTACGGGAGATCTCACTTCCGCCTTTCCGGCGACTTCCGCTCGTGAAATTGGCTTTGGCGCAGTGCCCCTGATCTGTGCTGCCGAGATCCCGGTTGAGGGAGCCATGAGCAAATGCGTGCGGGTGATGCTGCACGCCGAGATGCCCAGTACTCGCGAACCGCACCACGTTTACCTGCATGAGGCGCGTAGCCTCCGCGACGACCTGCCGGCATGAGTGCCAACAGGCGTCGCGCACTCGTCATAGGTCTCGGACTCATCGGTGGCTCACTAGCCGCAGGATTACGCCAGCAGGGCTGGGAAGTGTGGGGCAGAGACCTCGTCCCTGAGCGCGCGCGCTACGCAATCGAACACGACATCGTTGACAGTATTGATGAACCCGCTGATCTCGATCTCTTAATCCTGGCGGTGCCTGTGGGCGCCATTGTGGGCTTAGCTCCTGAGGTTCTCAAACTCCTTG
>CAZTQJ010000259.1:0-2373 GCA_964615615.1 uncultured Acidimicrobiaceae bacterium | reverse complement strand
GGCCTTCACGTTGGCACGGCCGTGGCGCTCATCGTCTATTACCGAAAGACCTGGGTAGAACTTGGCGGTGGACTCTTCACGTCAATAAAGCGTCGCGAAGTAACTAGCTCAAACCAGCGCTTGGCCTGGCTGCTCATCTGCGCCACCATTCCCGTCGGCATTGTGGGTCTGGCCTTTGAGCACAAACTGCGCGTGCTCTTCGCCAGTCCAAAATATGCCGCCATCTTTCTCACCCTGAACGGCTTCGTCATGCTCGCTGGAGAACTCCTTCGTCGACGTTCCCTTGCTCGTCACTCCCCGCATCTCGCCATCGGAGATGCTGAGGCCGAAGCTCAGGCTGAGCCGCGCTACCGGCTCGAGACGCTGCCCCTTGGTCAAGGGGTGATGGTTGGCGCTGCGCAGATCTTTGCGCTGCTTGCAGGCATCTCTCGATCGGGAATCACCATGGTGGCTGGACTGATCCGAGGTCTTGATCACGAAGATGCCGCGCGCTTTAGCTTCCTCCTCGCCACGCCAGTGATCTTGGCGGCCGGTATTTACAAGCTGCCAGACATGCTTGGATCCAATGGCAACGGGGTGCGAGGACAGATCCTTGTCGGCAGCATCTGTGCCGGTCTCGCGGCTTACGCCTCAATCCGCTTTCTGGTTCGCTACTTCGCCACCAAGACCCTGTGGCCCTTCGCCATCTACTGCTTGGTGGCTGGCGGGCTCTGCATCATCAAGTTCGCCTAAGCGAAGATAGAAAACTAGGCGCCGAGGGCTCGACGGCCTTCAAGGGCCCGGCCCAAGGTGAGGTCATCGGCATACTCAAGATCTCCACCCACGGGAAGTCCACTTGCCAAAACAGAAACAGTGATCGACATAGGGCCTAAGAGTCTGGCGAGATACATCGCCGTGGCCTCGCCCTCGAGCGTGGGATTCGTACAGACAATCACTTCGCGCACGGCGCCTTCGGAGATGCGCTTAACGAGCTCATCAATGCGCAGTTCATCAGGGCCAACTCCCTCTAAGGGACTCAGCGCCCCTTGCAGCACGTGATAGCGACCACGAAATTGTTGGGTCCGCTCTAGCGCAACAACGTCGCGCGGGTCTTCAACCACGCAGAGCGTTTCGATTTCTCGTCGTGAATCAGCGCAGACTCCGCAGACTTCGCCTCGCTGGGCAATGTTGAAACAAATCTCGCAGGTGCCGATCTGTTCCTTCACCTCACGAATCGCAGTAGCGAGCAGCACAGCCTCTTCCTCGGGAACCCTCAGGAGATGAAAGGCCATGCGCTGAGCTGACTTGGGCCCAATGCCAGGAAGACGTCCTAGTTCATCGATCAGATTGAGCAGTGGAGTGGGTAGCAATTAGGACTCCACCGAAGATGCGCCAGGGAAGGCATCCAAGATGCGGTTCGTTACCAGATCACCGGCCTCAGCATCAGAGACGATCCTGCTCTCGCCTACATACTCCTCTTCCATGGGCTCTGGTGCTGATGCTGGGGCTGCAGGCTGAGCTGCGGGGGGCTTATAGGTAATCACGACGCTGAAGGCCTGACCGAAGAGTGCGCTGAGGGCTTCTTCAACGTCGGCTCGCGAAGCCTCCGCATTACGACGGTGCGCATCATTGGGAGCAGCGAAGCGAACCGCGCCCGGCTTGAATCCGGTCATCTTGGCATCTTGAAAGAGTGTGCGTGGACGAGGTGGCAGGTTATCGATCACTTCAGTTCGCCAGAGGTGATTCATCTCCTCAAGGTCCGCAGGAAGTGGCAATGGGCTGGGCGCTGCACTTATCTGACTTGGCTTTTCGGGCGCCACAGAAGGCTCAACAGAGGCCTCTGTGGCTGGCGTGAGCACTGGCTCGCTGGCCGCTTCGGCTTCAGCGACAGGCTTGGCGGCAGCTGGGCTGGCTCCGGCTTGGCGACGCAGAGCACCTACCGTAGGTTTTGCCGCGACGACCTCGGGACTCTGAGGCTCAAGCGCCACGGCCGGGCTGGGCATACTGCGTTCTGGGCTAGCGCTAGGCGTGGCGGCCGCAGCACGGGGTGAGCGTTCAAGACGCTCAATGCGCTCCAAGAGCGAGGCGGGGGAATCATCGAGCTCGGGGTGGGTGACGCGTACCAGGGCCACCTCAAGGACGGAGCGTTGGTCGGGAGCATTCTTCATCTCGATCATCGCTTGGCCCACGACTTCCATGGCACGCACCAGCCTGGCGTTTCCGAGCAACTGCTGCAGGGCGATGAGGGGAGCCCGATCTGCTTCAGGAAGTTCACAAAGACTCGGAGCCATCGCTGAAAGAAAGGCTTGGCGAAGGTTAGATCGGAAGAGCGTCGTGTAGGGAAAGAGTGTACAGAGCCGTATTAGTCTAGGTGGTCGAGGTGCTCGTGATAGA
>CAZTQJ010000258.1:0-2394 GCA_964615615.1 uncultured Acidimicrobiaceae bacterium | reverse complement strand
TGCCATCAGCGATGAGGTCTTTCCACCAATGGCGCTGAAGTAATCGTCGCGACTGCGCTCGGGAGAAAAGGCGGTTCGCACCTCTGAGACCTGGCCCTCGGTCAGGCTGGCCAAGGTGTTAGCCAGGAGGGAGGCAATTTCCGTGCCGAGGCTGGCCGCAATCGCCGCTGAGCGCGCCAGAAGGTAGTCACCGGCGACGATGGCCACCATGTTCCCATAACGAGAATTGACGGACTCAACGTTGCGACGAATTTCAGCTTCGTCCATGACGTCATCGTGGTAGAGGGATGCGAGGTGGACGAGTTCTACCGAGACGCCACCGAGAAGATCGTCCTGGGTGATTTCACGCGCTGAGTGTGACGCCGAGGCTAAGGCGAGCACGGGTCGGATCCGCTTGCCGCCAGCGGCAATGAGATGGGTGGTGATCTGATCGAGGAAGTCCTCACCGGTGGTGACTGAATCCCTGAGCAGGCCTTCGAGTTTGCCGGCCGCTTCGGTGACGCTGGGTCGCGAGAGGATCTCTAGAGGGTTCACCTCCTAGACGCTAACGCCAGTGCTCTCGGGCCTGAGCCGAGGAGCAGCATCCACGGTCTTGATTGCCCGAAAGCAAATACCTAACAAAGCCTCTAGAGGGATGGCTAGGGCTCTAGCAGGGCCTAATTCTGGGCTGCTTTGCGTGCTCCGAGGACTTGCTGAGACCTTGATGAGAAAGGGTTAAACGCTGGGGTTCAACTGTCACGTCATCCCGATACAGTAGGTATTCAGGCGCAGTACTCAGAAACGGAGGGCGCAGAGTGTTCGAAAGGTTTACCGACAGAGCAAGACGAGTATTGGTGCTGGCTCAGGAAGAGGCACGCCTGCTCAACCACAGTTTCATCGGGACCGAGCACATCCTCCTCGGCCTCATTCACGAGGGCGAGGGCGTTGCCGCCAAGGCTCTTGAGTCCCTCAATATCACCCTCGAGACGGTTCGTGAAAAGGTCGAAGAGACCATCGGCATGTCGGGAACAACTCCCTCCGGCTCACCCCCCTTCACACCTCGTGCCAAGAAGGTTCTCGAGCTTTCCCTCCGCGAAGCCCTCCAACTCGGCCATTCCTACATTGGCACCGAGCACATGCTGCTCGGACTAGTTCGCGAGGGTGAAGGCGTGGCCGCTCAGGTTCTCGTCTCACTTGGCGCTGATCTCAGCCGCGTCCGCCAACAGGTTATTCAGATGATGTCGGGTTACCCCGGCAAGGACGGCGCTGGCGCCGCTGCGGGTAGCGGCGGCAAAGAAGATTCCAGTGCTGGTTCCGCTGTTCTCGACCAGTTCGGTCGCAACCTCACGCAGCTTGCCCGTGAAGGCAAGCTCGACCCCCTCGTTGGCCGTGACTCAGAAATTGAGCGCGTCATGCAGGTGCTTTCTCGTCGTACCAAGAACAACCCTGTGCTCATCGGTGAGCCTGGCGTTGGTAAGACCGCCATCGTTGAAGGACTGGCTCAAAAAGTCGTTGCGAACAAGGTCCCAAGCACCCTGACGGCCAAGCAGATCTACACCCTTGACCTCGGGGCCTTAGTGGCCGGTTCTCGCTACCGCGGTGACTTTGAAGAGCGATTGAAGAAGGTCTTGAAGGAAATCCGGACGCGCGGCGACATTGTGCTCTTCATCGACGAGATTCACACACTGGTGGGTGCCGGTGCGGCAGAAGGCGCTATTGATGCTGCTTCCATTCTGAAGCCCATGCTCGCCCGCGGTGAACTCCAGACCATCGGAGCCACCACCATCGACGAGTACCGCAAGCACATTGAAAAAGATGCTGCGCTTGAGCGTCGCTTCCAGCCCGTCAAGGTCGAACAGCCTTCAGTTGCCATGACCATTGAGATTTTGAAGGGTCTTCGTGATCGCTACGAAGCTCACCACTCGGTGACCATCACCGACCAAGCGCTCGTGGCCGCAGCAAACATGGCTGATCGCTACATCTCGGACCGTTTTCTGCCGGACAAGGCTATTGACCTCATCGACGAAGCCGGAGCTCGCCTGCGCATCCGCCGTATGGATGTTCCCGCAGACCACCTCAAGCTCGACGAAGACATCGCCCGGGTGCGTGCAGATAAGGAAGGCGCCATTGAGCGTGGAGCCTTCGAGCAGGCTAAGAAGCTCGCTGAGCAAGAGCAGGCCCTTCTCGACAGCAAAAAGACTCAAGAAGAAGAGTGGCGCGCCGAAGGCGTTGAGCTCTTTGACGTCGTCGATGAAGAAGTCATTGCTGAAGTGCTGGCGACCTGGACCGGGATTCCCGTCTACCGCCTCACCGAGGAAGAGACCTCCAAGTTGCTGCGTATGGAAGAAGAGCTCCACAAGCGCATCATTGGCCAAGAGGAAGCTCTTGGCGCCCTGAGCAAGGCGATCCGTCGCA
>CAZTQJ010000257.1:0-2404 GCA_964615615.1 uncultured Acidimicrobiaceae bacterium | reverse complement strand
GTTTCAGAAAAACGATTCAGGTTATCGATCTTGCTTTGCAGGCTCTCGGGGTCAGGACCGAGGTCATAAGCCCAGCGAAAGCCCACGATGGCATCAGTAACGCCCGCGTCTTCGAGGCGCTTGAGACCATCGAGCGAATAGGCATCGAGGGAGATCACGTGGACCTCAAAGGGGCGATCTGCCGTTCCATATTCTTCGCGCAGTTTGCCAAGTCGCTCAATGAGACGAGGTAAGTCCTCGAGATCGCCACCACCGTGCAGCCAACCTCGACCAACTCGCGCCGCTCGCTTGAGGGCGGCTTCACCGTGGCCCCCAATCAACATGGGCACAGGCTGCTCGGGAACGGGGCAGAGCTTGATGGCAGCAAAGTCGTAGAACTCACCGTGGTACTCGAAGTACTCACCGCTCGAAAGGCCCTCAATAATCTCGAGGCATTCATCCATGCGCTTGCCACGCTTTTCGAAGGGGACCTGGAGAACTTCGTAGTCCTCTCGCCAAGGACTCGTGCCCACACCCAGGGCAAGCCGTCCTTCACTGAGCACTGCTATGGAGCTGGCCTGCTTGGCCACCAGGATGGGGTGGCGGACCGGAAGCTTGACCACGAAGGTCACGAAGCGCAGCTTCTCGGTGACCGCCGCAAGCGCGGGAATCAAGGTGAAGGGCTCGATAAAGGGCTTACCTTCCAAGAACTCCCGAGAACCATCGGGGTTGTAGGGATAAGTCGAATCGCTCTCGAGGGGATAGCAAATTGAATCGGGAATCACCATGGAGTGATAGCCCGCTGCCTCAGCAGCCTTAGCCAGTGGAATATAGAACTTTGGATCCACCATGGACTCTGCGTAACTGATGCGCACTGAACTTCCTCCCCTACTTCGTCCCTACCTTCTACCATTCCTGCGATGGACGATTCGACTGCCCAATCTGGCCAAAGCATTCCTCCGTCCTCATCTCGTCAGTTGCCTGGCCATGAAGAGGCGGAAGTCACCCTGGCGACCCTGTTGCTCGCGCGACGTGGCGATCACCATCCCGGCCTGCTTGAGCGTCAAGGAGCGCATTCTTGGGATGAGCTCGTCAATGAAGCGCTTCGGCGTGCGACCTGGCTCGAGGCCAATCTCGGCAAAGGACCGCCTCACCTAGGCGTATTGCTCGACAATGGTCTGGAATATCTCACCTGGATCTTCGCCGCCGCCCTCGTGGGTGCCACGGTGGTCGGCATCAACCCGACGAGGCGGGGTTCACAACTCACCCGGGACCTCGAAGCCACCGATGTCAAGCTCGTAGTCACCGATGCCAGAGGCTTGGAGCTTCTCCATGATGCGCTTCTCGTCATCGACGTGATCTTGCTGGTGGATGATCAGGCTTACCAAGAACAACTCGCTGCGACAGACGAAGGGATTTTCGAGCGCGCATCCTCGATAAGCCCGAGCACCTTGTTACTGCTGCTCTTCACCTCTGGAACCACGGGTGATCCCAAGGCTGTGCGCTGTACGCAAGGTCGCCTTGCGTCCATCGGCGCAATCGCAGCCTTGGGATACGGCTACCAGCGAGAAGACGTTTGCTACTGCCCCATGCCGATGTTCCACGGGAATGCGCTGATGGCCCTCGTCGCCCCCGCACTCAGCGTGGGAGCGACCATTGCCACGCCTCCGAGTTTCTCGGCTTCTCGCTTCCTCGAAGACTGCCGCCATTTTGGGGCAACACGATTCACCTATGTCGGCAAGGCCATTGCCTACCTGCTCGCCACTCCTGCGAGCGAACAGGACCAGGACCACCTGCTGACCACAGCCTTTGGTACTGAGGCTTCACGACCAGATCGAGAAGCCTTCGAGCAGCGCTTTGGCTGCCGACTCGTCGAGGGTTATGGCGCCAGCGAAGGTGGGGTGGCGATCAATGCCAAGCCGGGCATGCCCGATGGAGCACTTGGCGTTCCCGCCCCCGGCTTGGATGTCGTGGTGCTCAAGGCCGGCACTGGCGAGGAATGCCCTCGTGCGCAATTTGATCAGTCGGGCAGGCTACTCAACGAAGATGACTGCATAGGTGAGATCGTCAATCGTTCGGGCTTGGGAAAATTTGAGGGCTACTACGCCAATGAAGAAGCCGAGCAAGCAAGAACCAAGTCAGGTTGGTATTGGACCGGTGACCTGGCCTACAGAGATGAAGCAGGTTGGTTCTACTTCGCTGGCCGATCGGGCGACTGGTTGCGCGTTGACGGAGAGAACCTCGCTGCTGGACCCATAGAAGCCTTGCTGGCACGCTACCCAGGCTTTCAGGCTGTGGTCGTCTATGGCCTTCCTGATCCCCAGGGTGGCGAGATGCTTATGGCAGCCGTGGACCTTGCATCGACGCTTGACCACGATGATTTCTCTGCGCGGCCCTTTCGCCAAGCCCATCTTGCCCCCAAGCA
>CAZTQJ010000256.1:0-2422 GCA_964615615.1 uncultured Acidimicrobiaceae bacterium | reverse complement strand
GGTACGCGAACTCATGATTCCTCGTCCCGACATGGTTGCGGCTGATGACCACGCCAGCGTGGCTGAGGTCATCAATATGGCGCTTGCAGCTGGTGTGACGCGGGTGCCCATCTATGACGAGGATGAAGATGACGTCATTGGTATCGCCATCTTGAAGGACCTTGTTGCCGCAGAACGCCTTGGCCGAGGTGGCGAACTTGCCAGTGCAATTGCGAGAGCTCCGCAGTTTGTTCCCGAAACGATGAAACTCCAGCCCCTCTTGAATGCCATGCGTGAAGGCCGCAACCATCTGGCTATCGCGATTGATGAGTATGGCTCAACTGCTGGACTGGTGACTATGGAAGATGTCTTGGAGGAACTCGTTGGTGAAATCGCCGATGAGCATGACTCCGTAGCGTCGGCAAATCACGAGCTTGTCGATGCCTTCAGACTCTTTGTTTCGGGTCGACTCACCATTGATGAACTCGATGACTTGGACAGCACGGGTGCTAGCAAACTTCCTCAGGAATCTTGGGACACGGTGGGCGGCCTCATCATGGACCGTCTCGGTCACGTTCCTGAAGAAGGGGAGAGCGTTGAAGTTGATGGCCTGACCTTCACCACGCTGCGCGTTGAAGCTCGGCGCATCTCCTGGGTGGAAGTGGTCTCCCCGGAGCCCATCTTCCCGCTTGCTGAATCGACCCCTCGATGAGTGGCGTTACCCGCTCGGGCTTTGTGGCCATTGTGGGTCGACCCAACGTGGGCAAGTCGACTTTGTTGAACCAAGTCATAGGCGAAAAGGTATCTATCACCTCGAATCGTCCGAACACCACTCGCATGCAGGTAAGGGGCATCTTGAATCGTCCTGGCACGCAGGTGGTGTTTGTCGACACTCCTGGCATTCACAGGCCAAAGACCAATCTTGGCCATCGGCTCAATGCTTCAGCCTTTGAGTCGCTCCTCGGCGTTGACCTCGCCGTTGCATTGCTTGATGCTCGTGCTGAATTCGGTGGCGGCGACAGAGCAACCTTGGATCGTGTTATCGATACGGCCCGCCCTCCGCGCTCGACTCCTTTGCTGGTGGTGCTCAACAAGGTTGACAAACTCAGCCGCGGACAGATTGCCGAAAAGTTGCTGGCAGTATCAGCGCTGATTGATGAACTCGCTCTAGCCAAGGGGCTCATTGGCTCCCAGCTCCCAACGGAATTCTTTGCTATCTCGGCTCGCACCGGTGCTGGCGTAGATGACTTAGTCGAGGCCATCACTGCAGCCATCCCCGACGGACCAGCCTTCTACCCTGAGGACATCATCACCGACCTCCCTGATCCCGTATGGGTGGCTGAGCTCGTTCGTGAGCAGTTGCTCACCCGCATGCGCGAAGAGTTGCCGCACTCCATTGCCTGTCGGGTCACGGAGTGGGAAGGCAATCGCATCCGCGTGGAGATCTTGGTAGAGCGTGATTCTCAAAAGGGCATGGTGATCGGCAAGGGTGGTTCCATCCTGAAAGAAGTTGGCACCTATGCCCGCTTGCAACTGCCCGAAGGTACTTTCCTTGATCTTGCGGTTCGTGTCGAAGCTAATTGGCAGAGCCGCGACGAATCGCTAGACCGCCTCGGCTTCTAGCGCAGCTGTTTCCTGAGGCTGTGATCTTTTCGATCACCGCTTGTCTTACTAAGACTGCTCTTGGTAAGCAGCCCCATTGCCCTGCAGACTGCTTAGTCCTCACGTAGCGAGCGCAGAAAGTCCTTTGCTACCTCGCCATCAGTGGTGCGAGGCATGGGTGGAAGCGCATTAAGCAAGATGCTGCGGTAGCGAGCCGAGGTAATGCGCGAGTCGAGGATGGCAACCACGCCTTTGTCGCTGTCGGTGCGAATGAGCCGACCTACGCCTTGGGCGAGCAAGGTAGCCGCTCGAGGGAGGTCCACCTCCATAAAGGGATTGCCCCCTTGTTCTTCGACGGCGTTCCGGCGGGCGATGGAGAGCGGATCATCAGGCCTGGCGAAGGGGAGGCGATCAATCACCACCAGGCTGAGTGAGGCGCCAGGAATATCTACACCCTGCCAAAAGCCCATGGTGGCGAAGAGGCAACTCTCATCATCCTGGCTAAAGGCCTCGAGGACCTCGCTCTTGGAACGACCCTTGGCCCTCAAAATGGGATGTGGAACTTTTCCATCGAGGGCCTCGAAGGCGAGGTCCACCATGCGGTTAGAGGTGAACAATCCCAGCGTCCTACCTCCAGCGGCTTCGATGAGTTCAGCAAGTTCGTTCACGATGGCGGCGTCGGCTGCCTCACTGCGACGGTCGGGAATATGCGCAGCGCCATAGAGGAGGGCATTGTTTTTCCAGTCGAAAGTGCTCGCAAGATCCAAGCGGTCCGATTCATCACTCGGTGCACCCAACATCTCGCCGACCTTGAGCGGCACGGTGGCTGAGGTCATGATGA
>CAZTQJ010000255.1:0-2444 GCA_964615615.1 uncultured Acidimicrobiaceae bacterium | reverse complement strand
AGCAGGCGGCAAGGGCCGAAATAGCTTCATCGAGGTGGCGACCGCGTTCGGCAAAGTCACCCTTCAAGAGGTCATATTCCTCTTGCACGTGACCCGCACCAACGCCGACGATCAGGCGACCACCCGAAAGGTGATCGATGGTGGAGAGTTCCTTGGCGGCGCGAAGGGGGTTACGCTGAGCAAGGATCAGTACATGGGAAAGCAGATACGTCTGCTTGGTATTAGCTGCCAACCAGCCCAGTGTCGCCGTGGTGTCATACCAAGTCGATCCCATCGCAGAGACGAGACGACCGGGGATGGCGGTGTGGTCACAAACCCCGAGGTAGTAGCAACCCACTTGGTCCGCAGCCACCGCGATGGCCGCAAGATCATCAACGGATGCCGTTAATTCCCAAGGCTGGACGTAGAGACTGGACTGACTCTGGATGGGCAACTGCATGCCCCACACGACCTGATCACTCAGTCGCGACACGACGTGCTTTGGTGCGCTGTAACTCATAGTCATCAGTCCCCCTGCTTTCTTTTCTGATTCCGCCAGGCTCAATAGAGCGCTGCGACAGTTTCGGCCATGGCCTTGCGATTGCCAAATCTGGTGGCGAGCACCCTTGCGCGCTTGAGGTAGAGGTGTATGGGCACCTCCCAGGTGAAGCCCATGCCTCCATAGACCTGCACGGCCGTGCGGGCGTTGGCGATCGCGGCTTCGTCGGCGAGCAGTTTGGCTCCAGCGCTCAAACGCCAGAGCATCTGACCCGTGGACATGCCCATGACTTCAGCTTCAGCGACGGCAACATCCTCTTGGTCGTGGAGGGCCGCAGCGAATTGCACGGCACAGCGCGCTGCCTCAGCCTTGGTAAGGCAGTCGGCGAGGAGATGCTTGATGGCCTGAAAGCTGCCAATGGGGCGCGCGAACTGTTCGCGGCCCTTGGCGTAATCGACAGCAAGTTCGAGAACTTCGCTAGCCATGCCTACCGAATATGCGGCAGAAAGTAGGGCAGCCTGGCGCCTGAGCAGATCTGCAGCCGGAGCATCCTCAAGCGTGGCTGCAGCCTTTACTTCGCCATAGAAATAGCCAAGGGGGTTGAGGGGGTCGAGGGATTCAACGATCTCGAGATTGAGCGCTGCGGGGCTAGCGCTAGTGATGGGCCCGTGGGGATCCGAAGGATGGGGGAGGAAGGCCACGATCTCGAGATCACCAGGACAGTCGACCGCTGTGGGAAGGCTGGCACCGATAGCGGGGGACTCGACGAGACCAATGCGCTTAGCCCCAAGGCTGGTACCGGCCAACAAGGTGCTGCCAATCAGGGGGCCAGGAACCAGGCGACGACCGAGTTCTTCAAAGACCACTACGGCGGCCGTGAGTCCGAGGCCAACGCCACCTCGGTCTTCGGGCACGAGCAAGGAAAGCACGCCAGTGTCTTCGAGGCTGGCCCACGCAGCCACATCAGCCACTGCAGCTGATCCCTCGAGACCGCGCAGGTGATCAAGGGAGTGCGTCTGGGCTAATTGTGCGCGGATGGAGTCGCGCAGGGCGATCTCATCTTCTGAGAGGAGGAATTCCATTATCGCTTCCCTGCAGATGGTTCTTTGGGTAGGCCGAGAACTCGCTCGGAGAGAATATTGCGCTGCACCTGCGAGGTGCCTGCGGCGATGGTGAGCGAAATGGACTTGATCCAAGCCTCAGTGAGCTCGTCATTGTGCAGTGCCTCGCCCGATGAGGTCTTCAAGGGCTCGAGGCTGAGGCCGGCGACGTCGAGCAGATCCATGGCGAGCTCGGTGAGCGACTGACCCTGTTCGGAGTAGGCGAGCTTGAAGACCGTGCCGCCAATCCCTGGGACGCCATCACGAGCTGCCTCGGAGACATTGCGCTTGGTAAGGGCCCAGAGTGCATCGAATTGCGCGGTGAGCAGTCCCAGTCGGCGACGCATGTCGGGATCTCCCCAAGCGCCGGTCCTACGAGCCAGATCAACCAAGGTTCGCAGGAGGCGCATGGACTCGAGTAGCTCACCCACAAATCCCGTGCCGCGCTCAAAAGAGAGGGTGGTCATGGTTACTCGCCAGCCATCATTTTCTTCGCCGACACGGTTGGCGATGGGCACGCGGACCTCATCGAGAAAGAGTTCAGCAAATTCAGTTGAGCCGCCAATGGTCTTTAAGGGTCGGATCTCGATGCCGGGTAGATCCATGGGCATGATCAACCAGGAGATTCCTCGGTGGCGGCTATCCTCGTCGCCCGTGCGCACGAGGAGTTCGCAGAAGTCAGCAACTTCGGCATGACTGGTCCAGATTTTTGAACCCGTGATGACGTAGTCCTCACCGTCGCGCACTGCCTTAGTGCGCAGGCTGGCGAGGTCTGAACCCGAACCGGGCTCGCTGAAGCCCTGGCACCAGACCTCTTCGCCAGATCGGAAGAGCACACGTCTGAACTCCAGTCACCTGAAGCTATC
>CAZTQJ010000254.1:0-2444 GCA_964615615.1 uncultured Acidimicrobiaceae bacterium | reverse complement strand
CACGGCTCTGAACACTCTTTCCCTACACGACGCTCTTCCGATCTTGGCCCGCACCGACAATTCCTAAGGTTTTCAGGCCTTGGGTCGAAGGCTCGCTAGCCTTGGCCGGAGTCAGCACATCTCAATCCTACCGGGATGTGAGGAGAGTCGAGGAGGGAGCGCAATGCGCATTGGACGTCTATTGAGCATGGAGTCATCAGTCGAGAGCCTGGTGGCCCAAGTGGTGGAGATTGAAAAGGCTGGATATGACCATGCCTGGGCCACACAGATCTTTGGGCCAGATGCGCTGACGGCACTCGCCGTCGCTGGCGCAGCCACGTCACGCGTGGGATTGGGGACTGCTGTGGTGCCCATCTACCCCCGTCATCCCCAGATGTTGGCCCAGCAGGCACTCACCGTGCAGTCGGCAAGTCACGACCGCCTGATGCTCGGCATCGGCCTGTCGCACCAGATGGTGGTTGAGGGCCTGTGGGGCATGAGCTACGACAAGCCGGCGCGCTACATGCGCGAATACCTCTCCGCCTTGATGCCCATGTTGCAGGGTGAAGCGGTGGCCTTTGATGGAGAAGTCGTGAAGGCTACGACTATCGCTCCGCTTGACATTCCTGATGTCAAGGCACCGATGGTTCTGGTTGCTGCACTTGGCGCAACCATGCTGAAACTTGCAGGAACCGTGGCTGATGGAACCGCCACCTGGATGACGGGCATTAAGGCCATTGGCTCGCATATTGCGCCGACCATCAATGCGGCCGCAGAAGCAGCTGGACGACCCGCTCCTCGCATCGTGGTCGCACTTCCCGTCAGTGTCACGAATGAGCCCTCACGTATCGCGGATCAACTCAATGAGCAGTTCTCCTTTTACCCAAGCCTTCCCTCCTACCGAGCCATGCTGGACATTGAGGGTGCGAACACCGCAGCTGACATCGCCATTGTCGGTTCTCGCGAGCAGGTTCTCGATGGACTGGGTCGACTCGCTGAAGCGGGAGGCACGGACCTCATCACCTCCCCAACGGGAACGGCCGACGAGCGTGCAGCTACTGAAGAACTGCTGCTGAGTTTCCGTAGCGCCTAGTTCTGGCCTGATGGGCCTGGCCTAGTAGGGCAGGCGAGTGTGCTTGAACTCGTTGATGGTGGGTTGATCGATCATCTGGGCGAGCAAGCCCTCGATGAGCGCAATGGAAGCCTGCGCATCAGTGGCGGGATCCAAGAGCCTCACGAAGATGGCGTCATCACCGATGACAAAAGTCGGCACGCCAAAAACCTCGAGATCATTGGCGAGATGTCGCCATTGTTTTGCAATTTTCGCCCGCGGGCTACCACTGGCGAGATGATCTTTGAGGACCTCGATATCCATGCCGCAAGCTTGCGCAAGGCCGTAGAGGAGATCAGCATTTCTGAGGTCGCCATACTTCCCGTGGCGAAATTCAAAGAGTTCATGGTGGAGATCAAGGAAACTGTCGGGAAAGAGTTCCGCTGCGGCGATGGATATTTCCAGGGCCAAGAGATCGGGTGCCTTACTCTCGTCATCCCAGCAGTCGGCGTCGCCGGGCTCAAGGTGACCTTGGGTGAGGGTGAAGGGAAGAAACTCAACCTCCCAGGGAGCGCCAGCGCGCAGGCCTAAGACGAGGTGACCATGGAGGATGCGGGCAAAGGGGCAGCGGTAGTCATAGGTAATAGCGAAAGCGCGATTCTTCATGCCACCACGTTAGAGGTGAAGGTCCCAGAGCTTCTCAGGCCTTAAGGACCCACCGAAGGGTGGAGCCAAGCGCCACACCAGCCAGTGCTCCAGCCACGAGATCCACGGCTTCATGGGCACCAAGTTCGGCCCTGCTGGCTGCCACTGTGCCGGCAAAGGCCATGGCTGCCACTTCGCCCAGGGGTTTTGTGGGGATAACCAGGGCTGCTGCGCTAGAGGCCAAGGTATGGCCAGAGGGAAAGCGAGACGAGCTTGGCTCACGAACCCAGTTGCGCTTTGATTGGTCACCTGCTGGTCTCGCAACATACTGAGTCTTGAGTAAGCGGGTGAGCAAGAGCGAAGAGACGCCCGTAAGTCCAAGGCGCGTTATGGCCTCGGCCGGCCTGCGCTGGCCACGAAGGATTTGCACCACAACGACCAGCGGCCAGATGAAACCGTAATCAGAAAGATTCGATGCGAGCAGCGCCCATGGCGCGGCCCGCTTGCTTTCAACTCCCATGACCGGGATAAGCCGGGCAGGAATGCTTGGGGTTGGCTTGGCGAAAAGCTTCGGTGCTGTAGTAACACCATGGGTCACAAAGGCGTCCTGGTGTCGCTTGGAATTCACCCACTTGATAGGCCTCCCAGATTGCTTTCCAGCTAGAAAAGGCTCGTTCGCGCTGTCCCTTGATAACTCCGGAATCTACGGGGCTTTCAATCGTGGCGAGATCGGAAGAGCACACGTCTGAACTCCAGTCACCTGAAGCTA
>CAZTQJ010000253.1:0-2489 GCA_964615615.1 uncultured Acidimicrobiaceae bacterium | reverse complement strand
TCTTTGCCCTTTCCGACGAGGAAGCGCCTAATCCCGACTCCGGAACGGGCTATTCCGTGGCCTCAGAGCGCGAAGCATCCGGTCGCGGACTCACGAATCACTGGCGACTTTCAACGGTTCCTTCGCGCACCCCGGACGAGCATGCCGTTTTTCTGACGCAATTACTCGATCTTGAGGGCCTTGACATTGCTTCGCATGTTACGGGGATCGCCGTCTCTTCCTCAGTGCCAGTCGTAACCCAAATGCTGCGCACCATGGGTGGGCGCTGGTTTAAAGATCTCCCCATGGTGGTCCTTGGCCCGGGCGTGAAGTCGGGAATGCCCATTCGCTATGACAACCCCAAGGAAGTTGGTGCCGACCGCATTGCTAACGCCGTGGGAGCGGTCGACCTCTATGGCGGCCCAGCCATTGTGGTGGACCTTGGTACGGCGACGACCTTTGACGCCATCAGTGCCGAAGGTGAATACCTCGGCGGGGCTATCACCCCGGGAATCGCTATCAGCCTCAATGCGCTCTATGAGCACGCCGCTGCCCTGCGTTCTGTCGAACTCATTGAGCCTCGAGCAGTGATTGGTCGCAGCACGGCAGAATCCATTCAATCTGGCGTGCTCTATGGATTTGCCGCCCAAGTTGATGGCTTATGCACGAAGTTCGCCGAAGTCCTTGGGCCCTCCGTGGTCGTGGCAACCGGTGGCTTGGCCCGCCTCATAGCTCCCTATTCGAGCACGATTGACCACGTGGAGAGTTGGCTGACGCTTCATGGTCTGCGTACGGTCTATGAACGCAATGTTGGTGAGGAAGGCGAAGGATGATCCCGCGTTATCGATTTGAACAGACGGCGATGGCGGCAGAACTCATCGAGCGTTTCGCCCATCTCGAGGCGGGCGAAGAATCAGGCGAGATCGTCGCGGTTGCAGGACGAGTCATGCTGCTGCGCACCCAAGGAAAGTTGGCCTTTGGCACACTTCGCGATTCATCGGCTGAAGTTCAACTCTTCGCCTTGGCCGCGGTCACGGAAAGCTTTGATGAGTTCATCAAGCTCAATCTTGGTGACTGGGTAGGTGCGAGAGGAGAGGTGGTTCGCACTAAGCGTGGCGAACTCTCTGTCAAGGTTGCGAGTTATGAGCGCCTCGCTGAAACGCGGCACGGTTTTGGCGACAAGTGGCATGGCGTCAGTGACCCCGATATTCGCTATCGCCAACGCGAAGTCGACCTCTGGGCTAATCCTGAGAGTCGCAGCCGCTTGATGGCACGTTCCGCAGTCGTTCGCTCACTTCGCGAGCGGCTCTGGGCACTCGGTTTTGTTGAAGTCGAAACACCGGTGCTGAACGCCATTCCTGGCGGCGCTGCGGCGAGACCTTTTGTGACTCACCACAACGCCCTGGATGCGGATTTCTACCTCCGCATTGCAACCGAACTTCACCTCAAGCGCCTCGTAGTTGGTGGTTTTGAGCGGGTCTTTGAGCTCGGTCGCCTGTTTCGTAATGAGGGAATTTCACCCCGCCATAATCCTGAGTTCACCACCGTGGAGGCCTATGCCGCCTATCTCGATGGGGAAGACATGATGGACCTGCTTGAGGAACTCGTGTCTGGCGTGGTTACTGATGTAACGGGCTCGAGCACTATTCCCTACCAAGGTGAGACCCTGGTGATGGCTGCACCGTGGCGTCGCGTGTCTATGGCTGATCTGGTTTCTGAACAGGTCGGCCGCCCCGTCTCGGTGAACACCGACCGAGATGAGCTCGCAGCCCTCTTGGCAGAAAAGGGTGGCCCCGAAGTTCAAGCGTCTTGGGGTGCGGGAAAGATTCTGAATGAATTATTCGAACATCTGGCTGAAGCAAGTTTGATTCAGCCAACCTTCGTCACGGACTATCCCGTCGAGGTTTCACCCTTAGCGCGCCGACACCGCAGTGATCCTGAATTAACGGAGCGCTTTGAAGCCTTTGCCTACGGTCGCGAGCTCATTAATGGTTTTTCTGAACTCACCGACCCCGATGATCAGCGCGAGCGCTTTGAAGCTCAGGCTGCAGCTCACGCTGCCGGAGACGATGAGGCGATGCTGGTTGACGAGGAGTTCCTGCGTGCTCTCGAGCACGGCCTGCCACCAACCGCAGGCATGGGACTTGGGGTAGATCGTCTAGCGATGTTGGTGGCTGACGTTGCCAACATCCGAGAGGTGATTGCCTTTCCGACGCTTAGGCCGGAGCCACGCCAGGCTTAGGGGCTTAGCGGCAGGGATCAGATAGGCAGGTCTTCGAGGAGGCCACTTGCGAGCGCACTAAGGCCAGCGCCTAGCTCAGGCTCGAGTTCCCCAGCTGCTTCGTTGCAGATTGCGACATAACTGCGCGCTACCGCGAAGGTTTCATGCACGCCATCGGTAGCCACAACTAATTGCCGAGCCTGCTCACGCTCTTCATCAGAGAGTGCGCTACCCAGTAGGTCGAGATCGGAAGAGCGTCGTGTAGGGAAAGAGTGTTCAGAGCCGTGTA
>CAZTQJ010000252.1:0-2530 GCA_964615615.1 uncultured Acidimicrobiaceae bacterium | reverse complement strand
GCGTGTTCCCTCGGGGTAGAGCGCAATGATGCCACCCTTGCCGAGCACCTCGAGGCCGGTGACGATGGCGCGCTCGCTGGCGCTGCCACCCTCGCGCTGGATGGGGATCATCCCCACGAGGGAGAGGAACCAGCGGCCGAAGCGCTTGTCGAAGTACTCGGCCTTGGCGAGGTAGGTGATGCGACGTGGCAGGGAGAAGGGGATGAAGAGCGAGTCGCAGAAACTCTGGTGGTTGGCCGCGAGGATAAAGGAGCCCTCTACGGGCACCTGCTCGCTACCGGGGGTTCTCACCTTGTAGAAGAGGCGCAGCAGTGGCCAGACGATGGTCTTAACGATGCGGTAGCCCACGCTGGCAGGCTACTGAGTCCGAAGGCTTCGCGCTCAGATTTTCGCTATCCCAGTTTTGGTAGGGCCTGCTTGATTGAACGCATGGCTTGGGAGATGCGCATCTCATTTTCTATGAGCGCAAAGCGCACGTGGCCATCGCCTCCGGGGCCAAAACCAACTCCTGGCGAGGTGGCTACGTTGGCTTCGTTGACGAGCAACTTGGCGAAATCAAGACTGCCCATGTCGCGGTAGGGCTCGGGGATGGGAGCCCAGACGAACATGGTTCCCGCCGGTGGGGTGAGATCCCAGCCGATGCGCTTGAGCCCGTCGCAGAGTGCATCGAGACGCTCAAGGTAGATCTGATTGACCTGTTCGGGATAGTTGGGGTCTTCGCGCAGCGCGACGATGGAGGCGATCTGAATGGGCTGGAAGACGCCATAGTCGAGGTAGCTCTTGAGCTTGGTTAGCGCCGCAACAATCTCTTTGTTGCCCACCATGAAACCCATGCGCCATCCCGCCATAGAAAAAGACTTGGTGAGGGTGTAGAGCTCAACGCAGACATCTTTGGCGCCTTCAACCTCGAGGATGGAAGGAGGGCGATGGCCATCAAAGGCAATGTCAGCGTAGGCAAAGTCGTGAACCACGATGATCTCGTGCTCGCGCGCGAAGTTCACGATGCGCTCCATGAATTCAAGGTCCACGACAGCCGTTGTGGGGTTGTGGGGGAAGGAGATCACAATCACGCGCGGCTTGGGCCAGGCTGATTCCCAGGACTCAATCAGGCGACCAAAGAATGCATCGGCTGCATCGGTGGCCGTCGCGTCTGGGCCCGTGGGTCCCTCGAGACGCACCTGGCGCACTTCGGCGCCGGCAAAAAGGGGTGCATAGATATGGATGGGATAGGAAGGCGAAGGAACGAGGGCTGAGTCACCGGGTCCCAGCAGGACCCACATGAGATGAGAGAGGCCTTCCTTGGCACCAATAGTGGAGACCACTTCGGTCTCGGGGTCTAGGTCAACGTTGAACTTCGCCTTGTAGCGCTCGGCAATAGCCAGGCGAAGTTGAGGGATGCCGCGACTCGCCGAGTAGCGATGGTTGCGAACATTGTGCACCGCTTCGGCGAGTTTGTCGACGGCCACCTTGGGTGAGGCGATGTCGGGATTACCAAAGCCCATGTCCACGACATCGTGGCCATCGTGACGCGCGGCATCACGAAGCTGATTGATCTCGGCAAAGACGTAGGGCGGCAGACCTGAAATACGGCGGAACTCCATCGTTCAGACGCTAGTTGCTCGAAGCCGCATCCTCGTGACGAGAAAATTCCGCCAGTGCCCCCAAGAGCACTTCGGGATCAGCAATAGCGGCCTCACCGGGCCAACCAAAGACGGCCCAGCTAGCTCCTGCGGCCTTCAGGGCCTGCAGGCCTTCATGCATGCTGAGGTCCTGACTTGCAGGCCAGGTGCTCAGGCCAGCCCAAGTCACCCTGCATCTCCCGCGAAAACTCGCTAGCGTTTCCGGACTCGCCGCCCAAAGATTGATGGATGCCTCGCGAGCAATTGCCAGGTCCACGACGGCCGAACTCGAACCACCCAGCCAGATCTCTTGGTCTCGGAGGCTCAGCGCTTTGGTGATCTCGCTGAGTGCTTCGCGACGCTCATCAAGCGGCGCAAAGGCAATCCCATACGCGGTGGTTTCCGCCGCGCTTTGCGCGTCGCCGAGTCCGAGTCCGGCAATGACCTTGCCAGGGCTTATGGCATCGAGGGCAGCGAACTGGCTCAGCAGCACTGCATTGCTCGTAAGACCAACGCGGGCCACCAGCGGTCCCACCAAGAGATCGGGGTGTTTGGCCGCTATCGCAGCCAGCAGAGGAAAGGGGGCAAGCGCGGGGCGCTGCGGGGCGCCAAGGGGGAAGAGGTGATCGTAGGCAAAGACCGCAGCGATGCCTTCGGTCGCCGCAGCCTGGTCGGCAATAGCGAGCGCTTCGCTTGGGCTGTCACGAAAGCTCGGCAAGATCACCCCGAGCTTCATGACGGTGACTCCAAGGCAAGCAGGCCTGCGCCTATGGCTCCGGCTTCTGGCCCCATCTGGGCGATGCTTAAGCGAGGAAGTTCTCGGCGGCTTCCGCCCTCGAGCATCGAAGGCAGAGCCGCGATGGCTAGATCGGAAGAGCACACGTCTGAACTCCAGTCACCTGAAGCTATCT
>CAZTQJ010000251.1:0-2544 GCA_964615615.1 uncultured Acidimicrobiaceae bacterium | reverse complement strand
GATAGCTTCAGGTGACTGGAGTTCAGACGTGTGCTCTTCCGATCTATTCTCCGGGGATTGAAGGAGCGCTACGAGGTTCACCATGGCGTGCGCATCCAGGACCAGGCCCTCGTGGCAGCGGCAACCCTCTCGGATCGCTACGTGACGGGGCGCTTTTTACCCGATAAGGCGATTGACCTCATGGACGAAGCCGCAAGTCGACTGCGTATAGAGATTGACTCGATGCCCACTGAACTCGATGTGGTAATTCGGCGGATTCGCCAGCTGGAGATTGAGAAAGTTGCTCTGGCTAAGGAAAAGGACCTTGCCTCACGAGAAAGGCTTCAGAGTCTCGAAGCCGAGCAAGCTGACCTTCAGGAACGCTCCGATTCGATGACTGCTCACTGGCAGGCGGAGAAGGCGCAAATCCAGATCATCCGGGATCTCAAGACCAGCCTCGAAGAAAAGCGCATGGAAGCAGATCGTCTTGAACGCGATGGCGACCTCGAACACGCATCCATCGTGCGTTATGGGGAGACCCCGGAAATCGAGTCAAAAATCGAAGCAGCAACCAGCGAGTTGGGGAAGCTCCAAAAAGCTCAGCGCTTCCTCAAAGAAGAGGTAGATGCTGAAGATATCGCTGAGGTGGTTAGTCGTTGGACTGGTGTACCGGTTACGCGAATGCTCGAAGGCGAGGTTGACAAGTTGGTGCGCATGGAGGCCCTCTTGCACTCGCGCGTGGTTGGCCAAGACGAAGCTGTTACGGCAGTCGCTAATGCCATTCGACGATCTCGAGCTGGTCTTTCGAGTCCCCATAGGCCTATCGGTTCCTTTCTCTTTCTCGGGCCAACTGGGGTAGGCAAGACCGAACTTGCGAGGGCCCTCGCCGAGTTCCTCTTTGATGATGAAGCGGCGATGGTGCGCATCGACATGAGTGAGTACATGGAGAAGCATGCAGTTTCTCGCCTTATTGGTGCCCCTCCGGGATACGTTGGCTATGAAGAGGGAGGCCAGCTCACCGAAGCGGTTCGTCGCCGGCCCTATGCGGTGGTGCTGCTCGATGAGATCGAAAAGGCCCATCCCGACGTCTTTAATATCCTGCTCCAGCTCCTTGACGATGGCCGACTCACGGATGGCCAGGGTCGTACGGTCGAATTCTCCAACGTGGTCCTGATCATGACCTCAAACCTGGCTATTGATCCCGCCTCATTCTTTAAGCCGGAATTTGTGAACCGCATCGATGAAATAGTCCGCTTCTCATCCTTGAGTCGAAATGATCTGTCGACCATCGTGGAGATCCAACTTGAGGGTCTCCGTCGTCGCATGAGCGAGCGGCGCATCGGTCTTGAGATAAGCCCGGAGGCACTGATGTGGATGGCTGATGCCGGTTACGACCCTGATTTTGGGGCCAGGCCTTTGCGCAGGGTTATCCAGCGCAGCCTTGAGGACGCCCTAGCCCTGCAGATCCTGGAGGGTCGCTACCCCGAAGGCAGTACGGCCATGGTTGGGCTAAGCGATGGCGAACTCAGCATTGAGCCCAGAGCTGCTGAGGGCGCTGAATAACTTCTCCCGTGACCTCGTGGCTTCGGGGTAGGATGTTGCGTAAGCCGTAGGCCTAATGCGAGGAGAGCGCCGTGCCGGCAACGGTGGTCGTCGGAACCCAATGGGGCGACGAAGGTAAGGGAAAACTGACTGACATCCTCTCTGCGGAGATGGACCTCGTGGTGCGCTATCAAGGTGGCCACAATGCAGGTCATCGCATCGTCGTTGAAGGGGAAGCCTTTGCGCTTCAGCTCATCCCCAGCGGAATCCTCTATCCGTCGGTGACTCCTGTCATCGGTAACGGCGTCGTGGTTGACCCAGCAGTTTTGCTGGCAGAGATGGATACCCTCGCTGCCAAAGGCATTGATACTTCTGCCCTTGTGGTGAGCGGCAATGCGCACATGATCATGCCCTACCACCAAGAGCTCGATCGCGTTACTGAGCGCTACCTCGGCAAAAACGCCTTAGGTACCACGAAGCGTGGGATTGGACCGGCCTACGCCGACAAAGCCTCACGAGTTGGTCTGCGTATTCAAGATCTCCTCGATGAAAAGATTTTCCGCCAGAAACTCGACGTTGCTCTTCGGGAAAAGAATGCGGTGCTTTCGAAGGTTTATAACCGTCTGCCGCTGAGTGCCGATGAAATCGCCGAAAAGTACCTCGGTGAATATGCACCCCGCATCGCACCGATGATTGCGGACACGGTCAGCATCATCCACGATGCATTGTCTGCTGGTCGTGAGGTACTCATGGAAGGTGCACAAGCAACCTTCCTCGACCTTGATCATGGCACCTACCCCTTCGTTACCTCTTCCAACCCTGTCGCTGGTGGTGCTTGCACGGGCACCGGACTTGGACCACGCGACATCGATCGGATAGTTGGTATTGCCAAGGCCTACGTAACCCGCGTAGGTGCTGGCCCCTTCCCAACAGAACTGCATGATGAACTTGGTGACCTCTTGGTAGAGCGCGGTCATGAATTCGGCACGAATACTGGCCGTCAGCGTCGCTGTGGCTGGTTTG
>CAZTQJ010000250.1:0-2551 GCA_964615615.1 uncultured Acidimicrobiaceae bacterium | reverse complement strand
GCGCGGAAGCCGCCGCCCAACAGGTGGCTTGGGCACGCGACCAAGTGAACGCAACTCCCAGTATCTTGCCTCCTAGGGTCCTCGCGGACCGAGCTGTGGCGATGCTCGAAGATATTGCCGGCACGCAGGTTGAAGTATGGGAACAATCGAGGATTGAGTCGGAAAAACTTGGGGGCCTCCTCGGTGTGGCCCGTGGTTCAGAAGAAGAAGCTCGCCTCGTTAAGGCCAGCTGGTCTCCCGCGGGAGCGACCAAGCATGTTGTCTTAGTGGGCAAGGGGATTACCTTCGACACCGGTGGCCTCTCGCTGAAGACCGCTGGTGGGATGGTCACCATGAAGACGGACATGTCGGGTGCAGCCATTGTCCTTGCAGCCCTGGGCCTTGTGGCCCGGCTGCAAGTCCCCATCAAGGTAACGGCTATTGCGCCTATGGCGGAGAACATGCCAAGTGGGAGGGCGACAAAGCCTGATGATGTACTAGTTACGCGTGATGGCCAGACCATTGAGGTGCTCAATACCGACGCCGAAGGTCGCTTGATTCTGGCTGATGGATTGACCCTTGCCCGAGAACTCGAGCCCGATTACATCATTGACGTCGCCACGCTCACGGGTGCGGTATCAGTGGCCCTGGGCCGCGAAATCGCAGCCGTCATGGGCACGGATGCGACCTTGGTCGAGGAGATCATAAAGGCTGGCAATAAGGTCGGCGAGCGCTTCTGGGAGCTGCCTCTGCCTGACATCTACGAGAGCCACATTGAATCCGAAATTGCCGACATGAAAAATATTGGTAAGGCCGGTGAGGCAGGAACGATTTCTGCAGCCCTTTTGCTGAAGCGCTTTGTCGGTGACATTCCCTGGGCGCACGTAGACATCGCGGGAACTGGTCGTAGTGAGGCGAGCACGGGCTACTTGGCGAAGGGTGGAACGGCATTTTCCCTACGCAGCTTTGCTGAACTACTTGAAGTACTTGCTTCCTAAGCCCAGCTTGCTCACAGTCCCGGATCTCATGCTCGTGAATTAATGGTCAATCCAGGTGATTTGTTCACTTGCCGAGGGTACTGATCGCTTGAGGGATTCAGATTTATGATCCTTGCCATCTGCTTTGCCGAGTAACACCGCGCCAAAGATGTGCCAGTCACCTGTTTTCCCAAAAGCCTGGAGTATGGCTTCTTCGTTTCTGAAACTTCCGAGGAAGCTTGCGCCAAGATCTGCAGAGCTCGCCCCGAGCAGTAAGGCCATGGTTGCGAAGGCGGCATCGCCAAACCAGTAGGGGACAGGCCAAGCCTCTGGATTCGAGAGACCAGACTTAGCCTTATCGCTTTCTGCGTAGCGGTCGGTGTAAATCGAAGGCTTGCAGATGAAGAGCACGATGATGGGCGCGCGCGCCATGCCGGCGAAGCGGCGCGATTGTGCTCGCCAAGACGCATCCGTGGAGATTGCCCAATAACGCTCAGTGGCTGGACCACTCAGTACGAGCGCCTCAACGCCTCGGGAGTTCCCTGCGGTGGGGGCGCTGAGCGCTCCCGTGATCAAGTTGCCAACCAGGTCGGGAGCCAGCGCTTCGGAGGAGAAACTCCGTACCATATGGCGTTTGGCGAGCAGTGATGCGAAGGCCTCGTGGTCCATGGAGTGTTTGCTTTGGCTCAATTCCCGACCAATCCGCTAGGGTATTGAAGAGTACTAACAAAAAGGGAGCGTATCGTGGCCACGTCCAAGGAGATCTTAAGCGCAGCAAAAGCTGAGATCCGTGAGGTTCAGCCAGAAGAGGTTCTGAGCCGAATCAACGCTGCCACCTGGCTAGACGTCCGCGAAGCCGACGAATATGAGCAGGGCGCAGTCCCTGGAGCCTTACACCTTCCCCGAGGCTTTCTCGAGTTTCAAATCGAGGGCCGGATCCCTGAGAAGGATCGCGAAATCGTTGTGTACTGCGCCGGTGGCGCACGCTCCGCACTAGCCGCGAAATCGCTCCATGATCTTGGCTACACCGACGTGGTCTCTCTGGCTGGTGGTTTCAATCGCTGGAAGGACGAGGGCCGAGTGTGGTCAGCGCCTCAGACGCTTTCGGCTGAACAGCGCAATCGCTACCAGCGTCACTTACTGCTTCCTGAAGTTGGCGAAGCGGGCCAGCAAAAACTCTTGGAGTCGCGAGTCCTCCTCCTTGGCGCAGGCGGCCTCGGCTCACCAGCTGGTCTCTATCTCGCGGCAGCGGGCATTGGTCATATCGGCATTATCGACATGGATGTGGTGGACGCTTCAAACCTCCAACGCCAGATCCTGCACAACCTTGATCGCATTGGTGATCGCAAGGTGGACTCGGCAAAGAAGACCATTAATCTCATGAACCCCGATGTATCGGTGGAAACCTTTGACACACGCCTTGGTGCGCACAATGTGCTTGACATTATTGACGGCTATGACGTCATTGTCGATGGCACGGATAACTTTCCCACGCGTTACCTCGTGAATGATGCGTCTTTGCTCAAGAAGATTCCCGTTGTCCACGGTTCTATCTTCCGCTTCGAAGGCCAGATCACCGTCTTCCATCCCTATGT
>CAZTQJ010000249.1:0-2552 GCA_964615615.1 uncultured Acidimicrobiaceae bacterium | reverse complement strand
TACACGGCTCTGAACACTCTTTCCCTACACGACGCTCTTCCGATCTCCCACTAAGCGCTCCGCTCACCAATGCTCTGGGCAAGATCTCGAGGGGCAAGCCTCACTTGATCGGCGCCAGACCAGAAATTGCCTTCTGCTGGGTCTTCCAAGCATTGTGCTGATTCACCGCATAACTCCAGGCAGCATCGAGGGTCGGCTCAGGAACTTTCCCCTTGAGCGAAGACCTTGTCGTTGGCAGCAATTGCGATGTGGGGATGGCCGTCTGGGCCTTGCGCTCGGGGTGAAACCACAAGAAGCCGCCTACCTGGCCTTGGTAAATCACGACCTGGCCTTGCTCCGCGGTGACGTAATAGGCACTGGTGGCGTACCAACGCAGTACGAGCCAGCCGGAGAACAGCACAGCCAAGAGGGCGAGCACAAAAATTGCTCCACGGCCAGTAACGACTCGCTGGGATCCTCGACGAGTAGCAGCAGTTGCTACGACAACTGGAGGCTGCTCTCGGCGCTGATCAAGTCGCACAATGGAGCTCTCGTCGTTGAGTTGACTTGAAGCATCGGCTTCAGCGACCACCACCGTGATGTTGTCGCGCCCTCCGTGCTCTCGAGCCAAGCGAACGAGTTCCTCGGCAGCCTCTTGAGGATCAGGAAGGCTGCGGAGCACTCCAGCGATTTCCTGGTCAGAGACTTCATTGCAGAGTCCGTCACTACAAACCACAAATCGGTCACCCTGGGCGACCTTGATGCTCCATTGATCTACTTCAAGTACTTGAGGAATACCGAGCGCACGGGTCAGCATGTGGCGCTGACGATCCGTGCTGGCTTCTTCTTCTGTCAGCTCGCCCCGTCGGACGCGTTCTGCGGTAACGGTGTGATCCTCAGTGACCTGCGTCAGAGCATCATTACCAAAGTAATAACAGCGTGAGTCACCTACTTGAGAGAGCGTCAGGGTGAGTGCGTCTCGTCTCGCTGAGGTGACTGCCAAGACCGTTGCCGTCGTTCCCATGCCTGCCTGACTGGGATTCTCCGCCGAGGACTTCACCACTTCGTTATTGGCGTTCTCAAGAGCTTTTACGAGGCCCTGAGGATTTTTGTGCTTCATGAAGTGTTCCTCAATCACCCCAACGGCAAGTTGCGAAGCAACCTCACCAGCAGCGTGGCCGCCAATGCCATCGGCGACAATGACGAGAGCCTCAGAAGCTAAATAGGCATCTTCATTGTGGTCCCTTACCTGGCCAACATCAGTCGCAGCCCCTACGCGAAGCCCACTCACCGTGTCACCTCGAATACCGACTCACCAACCTGAACCGTGTCACCTCGCCTCAAGGAAGTTCTACCGGCCACGCGCTCCGCATTGACATAGGTGCCATTGGTTGATCCGAGATCTTCGATGTAGAGGCCATCTTCATCAAAGGCAATCCGGGCGTGAACCGTTGAAGCAAAGCTGTCGGCAGGGATAGAAACGTCGCAGGTACTAGCTCGACCAATGGTGGCGTCCTTGGCTAAAGAGAAGGTCTCTTCAGAGAGACCAGGACCCTCAAGTGCCTTCAGCCGAGCTCCACGGCGGCGGCTTCCCGAACCGATTCCGCCAACTGGTCTCGCCTCGACAATGACTGCACGAGCAATACGGAGAAAAAAGAGGAATACCAATGCGACGACGAGCCATTGCATCGGGCGCACCAAACTCTGGTAGTTCGTGATGCTGAGCATCGAATTATGCCGATTCGAATCGAATGCGGGTGGAGCCCACCATGATCTCGTCACCAGAATTCAGCGTCTGTGAGCGCATGGGGATGCCATTGACCTTGGTGCCATTAGTTGATCCAAGGTCGCTCACGACATAGTGATCGGCTTCGCGCTGAACTTGGGCATGGTGACGACTCACATTGGGGTCACTCAACACCACACCACACTCCGGCATTCTGCCAATAATGCAGGGACTTTCCCCCAGAGCTCGCCGGCTACCGTCGGAGAGGATGAGTTCTGCAGGGAGATCGCCCTCGCGGACTTCCGCAACGACCGCTAGGCGACCTGCCTTTAAGCGGGCACTGCGAAATACTTCGACCTCTACGGGACCCACAAAGGCATACTGCTCCTCTAGAGCGTGCTCTTTGGCTGCTACGACCAGCTCATGAATGAGGGCATCAAGGTGACCGGAGAGACGATCCACATCTTGGGTGGAAAGGCTGATTGAGAAGGCATTAGGGGCGATCATGCCTTTCACGCCGACCTTGCGCTGTAGATCCATCTCCCGCGTAAGGCGTCGGCCAATCTCCACGGGCTGGAGCGTTGTTCTAAAGGGACGTGACAACGTTCCCTCTACTAGGCGCTCGAGGCGCTCCTCGAACTGCTTGAGTCCCATCGTCTCGCGATACTACCGGGGATTTAGGCAATTTCGGGGTCTAGGGCTAGGATCACTACACACTCGGGCGAGTGGCGGAATTGGTAGACGCGCAGGATTCAGGTTCCTGTGTCCGCAAGGATGTGGGGGTTCAAGTCCCAGATCGGAAGAGCGTCGTGTAGGGAAAGAGTGTTCAGAGCCGTTGAGGTTTAGG
>CAZTQJ010000248.1:0-2562 GCA_964615615.1 uncultured Acidimicrobiaceae bacterium | reverse complement strand
GATGGATTCTCCCTCCAGGACCGGGTGGCCGTTGTCACCGGTGCGGGCAGTGGAATCGGCCGTGCCAGTGCCGAGCTTCTGGCTGCTGCTGGAGCCAAGCTTGTCGTCGCCGACCGAGACCTCGAGGCTGCACAAGCTTGCGTGGCGGGCATCAAGACTGAAGGTTTTGATGCGCTGGCTGTCAAGGTGGACGTATCTCAGCGGAGTGAAGTGGACGCGCTGATCGAGCGCGCCATTGAGCACTTTGGCCGTCTCGACATCATGGCAAACATCGCTGGCACCATGAATGAGAACAAAGTGCTCGACATCACCGATGAGCAACTCGAAGAAATTATTGCGGTCAATCTCAAGGGTGTCCTCTATGGCTGCCAAGCTGCCGGGCGTCACATGGTCGAACATGGTGGTGGTTCCATCATCAATATGGCCTCTACGGCCATGATCGCTCCCTCACCTTCGGTGGGCGCATACGCCATGACCAAGGCGGCCATTGTGCAGATGACCAACATCATGGCGGTAGAGGTAGGCAAAAAGGGCGTACGCGTGAATGCGATCGCTCCAGGCTTTGTGCCTACCAAGATGACTGCGCGCTACTACACCAACCCCGATGGCTCGGTGAATGAGGAGATGAAGGCCATGGTGCTTGAGCCCATGGCTAAGTTCGCCCCGCTTCGCCGGGTGGGCCTAGTGGATGACATTGCCTTTGCGGTGCTCTACCTGGCCTGTGACGCATCGAGCTATCTCACCGGCCAACTCATTGCCCCCAACGGAGGCGTAGCCGCACCCTAGGGATAAAGCGGCTGGGGATTCTGGGCAATTCCTTTTATTAAAGGGCAAAGACGCAAAACTAGAACACGTTGCTACGCTGGCGAAATGGCTGAACTCCCCAAAATTATCTCTGTCGATGACCACATCGTTGAGCCCCCCAATCTCTGGCAAGACAGACTGCCCGAGAAGTTCAAGGCAGTAGGTCCTCGCGTGAAGCGCGGAGAGTTTGGCGAGCCCACCTTTGTTGGCGGAAAGCTGACCTTTGACATGGATGGGCCAAAGACTCCAGTGGACATGTGGCGCTACGAAAAGCTCACCCGCCCCCTCCTTCGCGTCGACTCAGCCGTGGGTGTTCCTCGCGATGAGGTAACGATGAAGGGCATCACCTTTGATGACATGCGCCCTGGCTCCTATAGCCAGAAGGAGCGCCTCGAGGACATGGATGCCAACCACATCGAAGCCTCACTCTGCTTTCCCACCTTCCCTCGCTTCTGTGGCCAGACCTTCATGGAGGCCCAGGACAAGGAACTCGCGCTGCTCTGTGTTGAGGCCTACAACGACTGGATGGTTGACGAGTGGTGTGCTGGTTCGGGCGGACGCCTCATCCCCCTCATCATCATTCCGCTCTGGGATGCCCATCTGGCCGCCAAAGAAGTACGACGCAACGCCGAGCGTGGCGTGCACGCCGTGTGTTTCTCGGAGATCCCTCCCTATCTCGGCCTGCCAAGCGTGCACGACGCCGACAACTACTGGGACCCCTTCTTCGACGCCTGCAATGAGACCAACACGGTGATCAACATGCACATCGGTTCAAGCTCCAAAATGCCTTCTACCTCAGATGATGCTCCGGCGGCCGTGGGAAGTTCACTCACGCACACCAATGCGATGTTGTCTATGACTGACTGGCTCTTCTCCGGGGTATTTGAGCGTTTTACGGATCTGAAGATTGCTTACTCCGAGGGTCAAATTGGTTGGATCCCCTACTCGCTGCGCCGCATGGATGCAGTCTGGGAAGACAACCGTGGATGGGGAGGCGTTGCCGACAAGGTTCCGAACCCACCATCGAGTTACTTTGCTGACCATGTCTTTGGGTGCTTCTTTGATGACCCCGAAGGCATGAAGAACCTCGCCGCCATTGGTGAAGACAATGTCACCTATGAGTCCGACTACCCCCACTCAGACTCCACCTGGCCAAACACCAGGCAGATCGCTGAAGAGCAAATGGCACACCTCACCGAAGAGCAACGCTGGAAGATCGTGCGAGGAAATGCCATCAAGCTCTACAGTCTCGACTTCGATAACTAGTTCAAAGCACTACTGATGGATCTTGCGTACACAGCGGATGAAGAGCGTTTCCGTTCCGAACTTCGTGCATGGCTAACTTCTGTGCTTCCCGGCCTACCCGAGAAGCCTGCACATACTGACTGGCCTGGCCGTCGTGCCTATGACTGTCACTGGCAGAAGTTGCTCTTTGACCATGGCTATGCCGGTGTCGACTGGCCAGCGGTAGGTGGTGGCAGAGGCGCAAGTCCCATAGAACAACTCATCTTCAAAGAGGAATGCGAGCGCATCGGTGCCCCCTATGTGGGTGTGGGCTTTGTCGGCCTCCTCCACGCAGGACCCACGGTGATTGCCGAAGGCAACGAAGCACAAAAGGCTCGTTTCCTTCCTCCCATCCTGAAAGGCGAAGAGGTCTGGTGACAGGGCTTCAGCGAGCCCGGTTAGGGTTCAGACCTCGCCAGCCTGCGCACTAAGGCCGTGCGCGACGGTGAGGAGATCGGAAGAGCGTCGTGTAGG
>CAZTQJ010000247.1:0-2563 GCA_964615615.1 uncultured Acidimicrobiaceae bacterium | reverse complement strand
GAGATAGCTTCAGGTGACTGGAGTTCAGACGTGTGCTCTTCCGATCTTAATGCACGACCACAAAGGAGTAGACCTCACCACGGCCCGCTGAAGCAATCGGCGTCCACGCAAGGGACTGGCAGCTCGCGCAGGCCGGAAGTGGTGGGTGGCGCAAGCTTCCGCAGTCATCGCAGCGCTGGATCAGTAGCTTGCCCTCACTGGCACCCTCAAAGAAGAAGGCGTTGTCTTGCGTGAGCGCGGGCAGCGGGCGCGGTGGCTTGGCTGGAGCGCTCGCTCGTGGTCTGAATTTAAGAATACGAAACATCATCGAGCCGACGGGCTCAGCCGAGGCCATCAGTTCGTCAGCCGTGGCATCTTCTGTGACGAGCTCATCGGGAACGGCAAAGAACTCGGTGAGGGTGGTTGCAAAGCGGCCGTCACCAAGTCCGGTCACCTTGGGGTCAGAGATGGAATCAATGCTTGAGCGCACGATGAGTCGCTCGCCAGGAACTAGAGGGCGCACATAGCTCTGGTCGCAGTTGGTAGCGACCACCGAAGTCCTGCCCTCTTCATCCAGTAGGGCCATCATGCGGTCATTGCTCGACGTCTTGTCCACCGTTCCAGCAGCGCGAGCGGCCTCGGCTTCGAGACTGGGCTTGAGGCCACGCATGATCCAAGCCTGCAGCATGGTTGGCGGAGCGATCACGGAAGGCAGGCCCACTGCCTGCGCCGCACGGTCTGAGCTGTAGATGGGGTTTTCATCACCCATCGCTTCAGCCCAGTGGCGGATCATGGGCCGATTAACCGGCTCCATGCCCATCGTGAGCGGTCCCGTGGAAGTCCCTACCAGGGTCGCGAGTTCTGCCGAGTGGTCGGGAAAACTCACCGCGCAGCGCGCTTCATGCCGAGGCCAGCCATGGCCACGATCTCGCGCTGAATCTCATTGACGCCACCACCAAAGGTGTTGATTTGGGCTTGACGCGCTGAGGCTTCAAGCCTTCCGCCGAGCAGTGATCCCGGTGAGCCAGGCACGAGGTAGCCGGCGGTGCCGACGATGCCGAGCAGTGCTCGGTAGACCTCAATGATGCGCTCGGTACCAAAGACCTTCATGGCCGAAGACTCAGCCGCCGTAACCTCGTCACGAGCCACGGCCGTAGCCATGCGCCAGTTCAGCAGCCACATGGCATCCAGTTCGGCGTCAACCCTTGCCAACTCGGTTTGCACCCAGGCTTGGTCAATCACCGTCGTGCCATCATCGAGCTGATGGCCACGCGCCCAAGAGAGCACCTCGTTGAACATCTTGTGTCCGAGTCCAGCCCAGGCAGCCAGGCCCACGCGCTCGTGGTTGAGCTGCATGGTGATCATGGACCAGCCCTCATTTTCGATACCCACAAGGTTGGTCACGGGCACACGGACGTCTTCGTAGTAGGTGGCGGTAGTAGTCAGGCCACCAACGGTGGTGATGAGGCTCCACTCGAAACCCTTGGCTGTGGTGGGAACGCAGATCATAGAAATGCCCTTGTGCTTGGGGGCATCAACATCGGTGCGACAAGCCAACCAGATGAAGTCGGCATTATCCGCTCCAGAGGTGTAGATCTTGTTGCCATTGATGACATATTCATCACCATCACGCTCGGCGCGTGTGCGAAGATTTGCAAGGTCAGTGCCGGCCTGAGGCTCGGTGTAACCAATGGCGAAGTTCAATTCACCAGCCAGAATCTTTGGCAGGTAGAAGGACTTCATTTCGTCAGTTCCGTAGGTCATCATCGTGGGTCCCACGGTGTTGATGGTCACGAAGGGGAAGGGTGCGCCAGCACGACGGGTCTCATCGAAGAAGATGAACTGGTCGGTTGCAGGTCGTCCCTGACCACCGAACTCCGTTGGCCAGCCGATGCCCAGCCAGCCGTCTTTACCCATGCGGCCAACGACGTCGCGCCAGACATGGCCCCCGTCGCCTTCTGTGGCGAGCTCTGCCTTGACCTCGTCGGTAAGCAGATCTGCGTAGTAGGCACGCAATTCTTCGCGAAGTGCCAACTGCTCTGGAGTTTCTTCGAGGAACACCTTCAACCTCCGTTTTGTGCGGTCTAGTTGCATAAAAACTGTAACAGGTTCTAGTCTAAATGTGCCCTCCGCCGGTGGGCTTCGTTCTGGTAGCCCCAAGGGCTACCTCGGAGAGGACAGCCGTGGAGTTCCACCTAGCCATCAGCTTCTTAGAGAGCGAGCAAATCATGCCGCTCGCTAAGCACGCCGAGCATTTGGGCTACGCCGGCATCTACGTTTCCGACCATCTCTTCAATCTCGACGACTACGAGAAGCCCTACACCTACACCAAGCGTGAAGATGGCAACCCCGGCTTTCCTCCTGGTACCTCGTGGCCAGATCCCATGGTGGCCATTGGCATGATGGCCGGGGCCTGTCCCTCGCTCAGTTTCACCACCGGCGTCTACATCGCCCCCATGCGCGACCTCATGACGGTCGCCAAGACTGTGGGCACTGCAGCCGCACTTTCAGACAACCGTGTTCGCCTTGGCATTGGCGTGGGCTGGTGCAAGGAAGAATTCGACCTCACCGGCCAGGACTACAG
>CAZTQJ010000246.1:0-2572 GCA_964615615.1 uncultured Acidimicrobiaceae bacterium | reverse complement strand
AGATAGCTTCAGGTGACTGGAGTTCAGACGTGTGCTCTTCCGATCTCCGTGGCCAGCGCGTGGTGCACGCCACGCAGCATCTCCATGGCGGAACGGGTGCAGACATTACCTACCCCATTCACCGCTACTACCTCTGGGGCAAGCAGATTGAGTTGCTCTTGGGTTCACCGGCCTTGGTGCTCGCCAAACTTGGTAAGGCCATCGCAGAGAATCCTGAATTGGTAGAGGTTCGCTAAATGGCTTCCTTGAGCTTTGCTGATGTGGCGGTGGGCATGGAGTTGCCCGTCTTGGAGATCCCCATCACGCCAACCTTGATCGTGGCGGGAGCACTGGCGAGTCGCGACTACCAAGACGTGCACCACGACCCAGCGCTCTCAAAAGAGCGGGGCTCGCCTGACATCTTCATGAACATCCTTACGACCAACGGTATTGTTGGCCGCTACGTCACCGATTGGACAGGCCCTGCGGGCATGCTGCACGAGGTGAAGATTCGCCTCGGGGCTCCGAACTATCCCGGTGACCTCATGACCCTGACGGGTGCTGTCACCGCTATTGAAGACCAGGGAGAGCGCGGGTCGCTAACCGTGAGCCTGAAGGGTTCTAATGCCTCGGGTGACCACGTTGTCGGCACCGTGCTCGTTTCGCTCCCCAAGGAGGCAAAGTAATGGCACACGCATTTGCGGGCAAGGTTGCCATTGCGGGAATTGGCGCAACAGAGTTTTCTAAGGAATCAGGTCGCTCGGAACTTCGTCTTGCCGTAGAAGCGGTCAAGGCTGCCTTGGATGATGCTGGTTTAAGCCCAAGTGACGTTGAGGGCATGGTGACCTTTTCTAGCGACACCAACCCCGATGTAGATATTGCGCGCAGTCTCGGCATTGGCGACCTCAAGTTCTTCAGCCGTATTCACTACGGCGGTGGGGCGGCCTGTGCCACGGTGCAGCAAGCTGCCTTGGCCGTCCAAGCTGGTGTCGCTGACGTCGTTGTTTGCTATCGCGCATTCAATGAGCGCTCGGGTAACCGCTTTGGGGCTGGTGTTCAGGGACGCGCTCCCATGGCCAATGCGGAAAATGCTCACCTAGCGATGTACATGCCTCACGGACTCTTGACTCCTGCCTCCTGGGTCGCCATGGCCGCTCAGCGCTACCTCGCCAAGACCGGAGCCAGCTCAGAGGACTTTGGCCGTATTGCTGTTGTGGACAGGGATCATGCTTCGACCAACCCCAAGGCTTGGTTCTACGAGCAGCCCATCACCCTCGAGGAACATCAGGCGAGTCGCTACATCGTTGACCCCCTCCACCTCCTCGACTGCTGTCAGGAGTCTGATGGCGGACAGGCCATCGTGGTGACCTCACTGGAACGTGCTCGCGACCTCGCTCATGCCCCTGTGGTTATTCAGGCCGCTGCCCAAGGTGCGGGCAAGGGCCAAGACATGATGACGAGTTACTACCGCGACGACCTGCTGGGTCTTCCCGAAATGGGCGTGGTTGCACGCCAGCTCTGGGAGACTTCTGGCCTCGGTCCCGATGACATGCAGGCCGCCATTCTCTACGACCACTTCACGCCCTACGTGCTCTACCAGCTCGAAGAGCTGGGTTTTTGTGCCAAGGGTGAGGCTAAGGACTTCGTGCGTGACGGCCACATCAATCGTGGAGGCAAGCTACCGCTCAATACCCATGGTGGACAGCTTGGCGAGGCCTACATCCACGGGATGAACGGCATTGCCGAAGGTGCTCGCTTGGTTCGCGGAACTTCAGTGAATCAGGTGGAAGGCCTCGAACATGTCGTGGTGACTGCCGGAACCGGTGTTCCCACCTCGGGGCTCATTCTCGGTGTCGACCGCTAGAGCACGCGGTCGCCGACAGCGCTGTTGAGTTCCTCGCGCTTAGGCTCATCTAACAGTCGGTAGTTCCCAATGCGGTCACGAATCCAAATCGGATCCTTGACGTTCCAGCGCTCGCTCCTCAGGCTGCGCTTGAGGACCTTGGATGTTGCCGTGACCGGTAGCTGCTCGGTGATGCGCACATAGCGCGGCGCCCATTTGGTGCCTAAGTCTGATTGCTCGGCAAGGAAGGCGCAGAAGGCCACCGCATCAAAGGCGGGGGCGTCCTTATTCCATTCAAAGGCCACCATGACCTGGTCACCGGTGCTTTCGTCGGGGACGGCGTAGGCGGAGGCCAGTACAACTCCAGGGAAACGTCCAAGAATGCGCTCCACGGGTGCGGCAGCAAAGTTTTCACCGTCCACACGGATCCAGTCAGAGTCACGGCCGGCAAAGTAGACCCAGTCCTCGTCATCGCGGTAAGCGAGGTCACCGGTCCAATACCAACCATCGCGGAGGCGAGCGCGTTCGGCTTCGTCGTTTTGCCAGTAGCCCTCAAAGCCTGCCCCACCACTGCGAGAAACCATCTCGCCAATTGCTGTTTCAGCGTTGGTGATTCGCCCCTCATCATCGAAGATTGCCCGAGGGCATTCTTCGCCGCTGTCGGCGTTGATCACGAGAATGGCCTCACCGGCTTGGCCGAGCGCTCCAGCTGGAGCTCCCGGGAAGCGGGTGAGTGAAGCGACACCTTCG
>CAZTQJ010000245.1:0-2599 GCA_964615615.1 uncultured Acidimicrobiaceae bacterium | reverse complement strand
AGATAGCTTCAGGTGACTGGAGTTCAGACGTGTGCTCTTCCGATCTAGGCCTGACGACCTGACTTGTAGATACCAATTTCTACCTCTGCCACGGGACCCTCCGGCCGCTAGAACTCCAGAACTGACTACGCCGATCCGACGACCTCGGCGATAACCCACTCTAGTCACGCGACCTCGGTGGGGCACCCGCTAGCCCTGGCTGTGCTGGCTGACTTAGCCGTGGAAGCTCAACTCCAGGTCCAAGAAGAGGTGGAGCAACTCATAGAGCATTCTGGCGGTGGCCCCCCAAACCATTTCTCCCTCGACGCCAAAGAACCAAATAGGGAAGGAGCCATCCTCGGAACCCGGGGCGGGGTGATCCGCATGGCTCCAGCGCTCCTCATGGAAAACCCCAGCTTTGGTCAGGTCGCAAAGGGCCACATCGAATACCCGCTCCACCTCGTCGGGATTGGCTTCCAGGGCTGGGCGCCCTGGCAACAGGCCAATGACCGGACTGATCAGCGATCCTGAGGCAAAGGTGATCATGGGCGACAGATGGCCAAGGACGGTGATGGAAGTGGGGTCAAGACCCACCTCTTCGAAGGCCTCACGGCCTGCGGCCTCGACTATCCCCTCCCCGGCTTCAATGCGACCGCCCGGAAAGCTCACTTCACCACGGTGAGCACGCAGATGTCCCGCCCGGCGCGTAAGGATGACCCGCAGCGTTCCGGCCTCTTCAAAGAGGGCAATGAGGACCGCAGAGGTCGAACTGATCTCATCGAGCATGGCGGCATCGAGCTCACCAAAGCGCGGGGAAATCGACTTGGTGACACCCAAAGGCGGCGGGCCAATCTGGCCAACACGTTCAAGGGCCGTCAGCAATTCTGCTTCGCTAAAGACTGCCGGATCAACCAATCCAGTGGGCCAAGGTGCTGGACGTCCTGGCCGCGCAGTCGCTGGGCGAGGAATCTTCTGCGGGTAAGGATCACCATCGGCCACTCATGCACCCTAGGGGTGAGGCTCTGGAAAGCAATGATCATTACAAAAGAACACTGGGGCCCGGCGCAAGCCAGACCCCAGTGTTCACGTTCTACGCCAAGAGGCGTGGGCTACATCATGCCGCCCATGCCACCCATGCCGCCCATGCCGCCGCCGCCAGCCATGGAGCCACCGGGCTCAGGCTTGTCGGCCACGATGGCTTCGGTGGTCAGGAGGAGTGAAGCAATGGAACTCGCGTTCTGCAAAGCCGAACGCGTGACCTTGGCTGGGTCAATAACACCAGCCTTGACGAGGTCTTCGAGCTCGCCGGTTGCAGCGTTGAGACCAATGGAACCGCTAGCGGCTTCCACGTGCTCAATCTGTACTGAGCCCTCAAGACCAGCGTTGATCGCAATCCAGCGAAGAGGAGCGTCGAGTGAGCGAGAAACAATCCTCGCACCCGTCGCCTCGTCACCAGTCAAGGTAGCGACGAGCTCGTCGACTGCCTTACGGCTGCGCACCAATGCGGTGCCACCACCGGCAACAATACCCTCATCAATAGCGGCACGAGTTGCGGAGAGTGCATCCTCAATGCGGTGCTTCTTCTCCTTGAGCTCGACCTCAGTGGCCGCGCCAACCTTGACCACAGCAACGCCACCGGCGAGCTTGGCAAGGCGCTCTTGGAGCTTCTCGCGGTCCCAGTCAGAGTCGGTGGCTTCAATTTCAGCCTTGATCTGGTTGATACGACCAGCCACATCGGCTTCGGCGCCAGCGCCTTCGATGATGGTGGTCTCGTCCTTGGTTACGACGATACGACGAGCCTTACCCAGCAAATCAAGGGTTGCACTGTCGAGCTTGAGACCGACCTCTTCAGAGATGACCTGAGCACCCGTGAGGATGGCCATGTCCTGGAGCATTGCCTTGCGACGCTCACCAAAGCCAGGAGCCTTAACGGCAACGGAGGTGAAGGTTCCACGGATCTTGTTCACCACGAGGGTGGCAAGTGCTTCGCCCTCAATGTCTTCAGCGACAATGAGGAGGGGACGACCCTGCTGCATGACCTTCTCCAAAAGAGGAACGAGGTCAGAAACCGAAGAGATCTTCGAGTTCACGAAGACGATCAAGGCGTCTTCAAGAACAGCTTCTTGACGTTCTTGGTCAGTCACGAAGTAAGGAGAGAGGTAGCCCTTATCAAACTGCATACCCTCGGTGAACTCCAGCTCGGTACCAAAGGTGTTGGACTCTTCCACCGTTACGGTGCCGTCCTTGCCCACCTTGTCGATGGCCTCGGCAAGCACCTCGCCAATGGCGGGGTCAGCTGCGGAGATCGAAGCGACCTGAGCGATTTCCTTCTTGGAGTCGACTTCCTTGGCCTGAGCGGCAATAGAAGCGACGGCCGCGGCTACGGCCTTTTCCATGCCGCGCTTGATGCCAGCAGGATTAGCTCCAGCGGCAACATTGCGCAGACCCTCTTTGATGAGCGCCTGGGCAAGCACGGTGGCTGTGGTCGTGCCGTCACCAGCTACGTCGTTGGTCTTGGTGGCAACTTCCTTAACAAGCTGTGCACCCATGTTCTCGAAGGGGTCTTCGAGCTCAACCTCACGAGCGATGGAAACACCGAGATCGGAAGAGCGTCGTGTAG
>CAZTQJ010000244.1:0-2611 GCA_964615615.1 uncultured Acidimicrobiaceae bacterium | reverse complement strand
ACATCGAGTGCGGGTGATTCTGAAGCAAGGACATAGCCATCGATGACGCCATCAGTTTCCAGACGACCAATGCAGAGGGGTCGAAAGCCGTTGGGGTCGCGCAGACCATAGACGCGGCTCTGGTCAAGCAGGACGAGGGAGAAAGCTCCTTTGACCTTCGGCATGACTTCCACGAGTGCATCTTCAAGTTTTCCCGCGAGGCCATAAGACTCGAGTTTCTGACCAATCAATTCGGCCATCACATCGGAGTCTGAAACTTCAAAGCCGGGAAGCATGCCGGCAAGGGTTGAGAGTTCATCGGTGTTGGTCAGATTGCCATTGTGCGCAATCGCAAAACCCACCGCACCGGCAGAGCGGTAGAGGGGTTGCGCATTAGACCAGTGAGAAGAACCGAAGGTGGAGTAACGCGTATGACCAATGGCGAGGTCACCGGGAAGTCCTTGCAGGGTTCGCTCATCAAAGACTGAAGCAACGAGACCCATGTCTTTCATCACCATGATGTTCTCGCCGTCAGAGACCGCCATGCCCGCGGATTCTTGACCTCGATGTTGTAATGCGTAGAGACCATCAAAAGTCAGATGCGCAACGAGGCGACCAGGTGCAACAACGCCGAAGACACCGCAGGCTTCCTTCAAGGGTGGCCTCGTCTCAACAGGGGGTAACCGCCCAGTTGTATGACCGCGTGGATCACAGTGCCCATTCCCTCGCCTTCAACTCCTTCGACCCTAGTCCGGTCACAGCCTCCCAGTACCATGGAGTTTGAGATGATTGATCTACACACACACTCCACCCATTCCGACGGCTCCGAGAGCCCCAGTCAGGTCATCGAGCAGGCCCACGCCAACGGGGGCAGCGACCTGAGGGCTATTGCCCTGACCGACCATGACACCATGAGCGGCCATAGCGAGGCCAAGGAGGCCTGTGACCGCCTGGGGCTGACTTTTGTGCCTGGCTGCGAGATCTCGGGCATGCTCTCTAACGGTAAGAGCGGCCATATCCTCGTCTACTTCGTAGAGTCTGACTCCGCCATAGACGAGATGCTCGCTGGTCTTCGCCAGGACAGGGAAACCAGAAACGAAAGACTCGTCGACAAGCTCCATGAGCTGGGTTACCCCGTTTCTTGGGACCGCATCCTCGAAAGTGCTGGGAACCCTGAAGTAGTGGGTCGACCTCACTTTGCCGATGAGATTGAGCGCGTCGATGGCGGCAAAGAATTTCCCAAGCGCCAAATGATTTTCGACGAACTCCTCGGGACTGATGGCCGGGCCTACATCCCTAAGGCCAAGATCAGCCCTCAAGAAGTGGTGGCAAAGGCCAAGGAAACCGACTCCCTCGTCGTCTTTGCCCATCCCTTCGTCTACGGCTTCGATCTGGGTGAAACCGAGCGGCTCATCCGGGAAATGGCCAGTTTGGGCATCGACGGCATCGAGACCCACTACAGCCGCAACTTCCCCGAGCAGACCGAGCGCCTCTTGGGTCTCTGCGACGAACTGAATCTGGTTCCCACTGGAGGCTCAGATTTCCATGGCAAGAAGAAGCCAGACATTGCTGTGGTGAATGGCATGGCCGAGCGGCCACTGAGTGTCCCTGACAGCGTCCTTGACCAGATGCTTGAGCGCCGTAGCGCTTAGACCAGTGAGCGGGCGTCAGCCGACAGGACTGAGGCCAAAGGAAGACTGAGGGAACCCAATTTGAGGCTGTCCCCTCCGGTACTTCCGAGGACGATCGCTGGAACCCCAGCAGCTTCGGCAGCCGCAAGCAGCGCTGGGGCGTCCTGAGTGGCCACCAAGAAGCGTGATGGCGCCTCGGTGAATAACTCATCGCGAGTGAACTCAAGTTCGCTCGTGAAGCCCGACCCTGAGGCAACGGCCATTGCTAACAGTGCCGTGCCAATGCCACCAGAACTGATGTCATGAACAGCGCTAATGCGCGCAGGAGCGCCGGCGAGGGCTTCGGACACCAAGGAGGCAACAAAGGAAGTGACGGCGCGGTGGACGCCGTAATCGAGCTCGGGAAGCGGCCCACCGCGGCGGCCCCGGCACTCAACCGCCCAGCGCGAAGCACCAAGGGGGAAGGGCCGCTCTGCGCCCTGGGCCCTTGGGCCAAGGAGGACGAGGCTCTCGCCCACGCCCCAGTTCATGGAAGGTGGCCGAGCAGCAGTGAGGTCCACTAGACCGAGCGTGCCAATGACTGGCGTGGGGTCGATATCGCGACCACCCGACTCGTTATAGAGCGAGACGTTGCCGCCAATGATGGGGAGGCCGAGTTCCAAAGACGCCTCGGCCATGCCATCCACAGCCTCCGACAGCTGCCACATGACCTCAGGATGCTCTGGATTCCCGAAGTTCAAGCAGTTCACGATCGCTACGCCGCGTCCACCTACGCAGGCCACATTGGCCAATCCCTCGGCCACGACAAGGGCGGCTCCACGACGAGGATCAATGGCGCAGGCTCGAGGAGCCGAGTCAGTAGAGACGGCGATCCCTCGCTTTGATTCAGGCAGTCCTGGTCCAGCAAGTTTCAGGAGGGCAGCATCAGCCCCGGGGCCGACAACAGTGTTGAGAAAAAGCTGGTGGTCCCGACCCCGTCGCCGACGAGCCTGTCCAGCCAG
>CAZTQJ010000243.1:0-2627 GCA_964615615.1 uncultured Acidimicrobiaceae bacterium | reverse complement strand
AGCACACGGCTCATAATCGTGTTGTCGCGGGTTCGAATCCCGCCGCCGCTACCACCCCGGAGAAGACGAGAGAAGAGAAGGAAAAGATGGCTAAGAACGAAAAGCGGATCCAGGTCACCCTTGAGTGTCAAGACTGCAAGCGTCGTAACTACATCACGACCAAGAACAAGGTCAATGACCGTGAGCGCATAGAAATGAGCAAGTACTGCCGTTTCGAGCGCAAGCACACCGTCCATAAGGAGACTCGCTAGACGAGCCCCCTAGGCGCAGTGCTATCCTTAGACTTCCTACTTCCTTGATGGTCTGCTCGAAGAGCCCGCCCGCGAGGGGTGGGGTCAGAGGGCAGTGGCTCAACTGGTAGAGCTCCGGTCTCCAAAACCGGCGGTTGGGGGTTCGAGTCCCTCCTGCCCTGCAATGCTCAGCGCTGCCCTGCGATGAGAGAAATAAGACGAGAGAACGGAAAAGAGTAAAGCGTGAACCGCGAGACCAAGCGCATGATGCAGCGCCAAGGCCAAGTTGAGGCAGATGGATCTCCATCGACTCGTCGCGCCCAAACGGTAGCCGCTCAACGTCGCACTCCCAAGGCTCGCACTGGCATCCGACAGTTCTTCCGCGAGGTTCGCGAAGAGATGCGTCAGGTCGCTTGGCCAACGCGTTCTGAACTTATTAACTACACCACCATCGTCGTCACGGTGCTGGTGATCATGACCGCCCTGATCTTTGGCCTGAACTTTGTGTTCGGCAAGGTCGTTCTTTTCCTCTTCAAGAAGTAGCTACGGAGTCACCATGACCGATATCAGCACTGACAGCACTGAAGCCATTGAAGACGAGGCCACTGAGGCCGTCGTTGAGCCCTTGGTGGGAACGATCGAAGTGAACTCCGAGCGTTACGAGTTTGAGTTCGAAGACGACGATGAGCCCGCTTACGTCGAGAGCCCTTACGACCGACCAGGTCGTTGGTATGTCGTGCACACCTACTCGGGATATGAAAACAAAGTGCGCGACAACATCCTTCGCCTGATTCAAAACCGTGAGCTCGAAGAAAAGATTTACGAAGTAGTTATTCCGATGGAGAAGGTTTTTGACTTCAAGGCCGGCCGCAAGGTCGAGGTTGAGAAGAAGGTCTTTCCCGGTTACCTCCTCGTGCGCAGTGACCTTGACGATGAAACGTGGGCGGCCATTCGTTCCACTCCCGGTGTCACCGGATTTGTCGGCGCTGGTCACAGTCCCACGCCTTTGCCACGTCACGAAGTTGAAGGCATCCTCCACGTTGAAGTTCCCGGCGCCGAAGAGCGTCCGAAGCGCACGCGCCCACAGCACCTTTACGCCATCGAAGAAACGGTGCGCGTCAAGGAGGGTCCATTCGCCGACTTCACCGGACAGATTTCGGAGATGAGCGACGATGGCATCAAGCTCAAGGTGCTCGTAAATATCTTTGGCCGCGAAACGCCGGTCGAATTGGACGTCAGTCAGGTTTCCAAGCTCTAACGAGTTTGGGCTTTGGTTAAGGAGAGGTAGAGAAGATGGCAGGCACGGTCGTAGCACTGGTCAAGATTCAGCTGGAAGCTGGGGGAGCAACCCCGGCACCGCCTGTGGGTACCGCACTTGGACCCCATGGCATCCAGACCATGGAGTTCTGCAAGCAGTACAACGCAGCAACGGAGCAGATGCGTGGTCAGACCGTTCCGGTCGAGATCTCCATCTACGAGGACAGGACCTTCTCCTTCATCCTCAAGACGCCTCCGGCTCCTGTACTGATTCGCAAGGCTGCTGGCATTGCCAAGGGCGCCGCCACGGCTGGCCGTGAGCAAGTTGCCACCATCAGTGCGGCACAGGTTGAAGAAATTGCAAAGATCAAGTTGCCTGACCTCAACACCGATGACCTCGAGATGGCTTCGCGCCAGGTGGCCGGCACGGCCCGCTCGATGGGCATCGCGGTGGTTGGCTAGTTCGAGTTCGAGGGTAGAGGAGCACATCCCATGGCTACGCATGGCAAGAAGTACCGCAACAGCAGCGAAAAGGTAAACCCTGAAGACCTGCTGTCCATCACCGAAGCGGTGACGCGGGTCAAGGAAGTGGCTACGGCCAACTTCGACGAGACCATTGAGTTGGCCGTTCGCCTTGGCGTCGACCCTCGCAAGGCTGACCAGATCGTCCGTGGGACGCTCTCGCTGCCTTCGGGTACTGGTCGCACCGCCCGCGTGGCAGTCTTCGCCGCTGGTGAAGAGGCCAACGAAGCTCGCAGTGCTGGCGCCGATGTTGTCGGTGCCGAGGACCTCGTGGCCAAGGTTTCCGATGGCTTCCTCGACTTTGACGTCGTGATCGCTACGCCAGAACTCATGGCTCAGGTAGGAACCCTGGGTCGCGTGCTTGGACCTCGTGGTCTCATGCCTAACCCCAAGACTGGAACGGTGACGAACGATGTCGCCAAGGCCGTCATGGAGTTCAAGGGTGGCCGTGTGGAATACCGCACCGACAAGATTGGCAACGTGCACATCCGCGTTGGCAAGGCTTCGTTCACCATCGAGCAGTTGGTCCTGAACGTCCGGGCCGTCCTGGATGAAATCTTCCGGGCCAAGCCAGATCGGAAGAGCGTCGTGTAGGGAAAGAGTGTTCAGAGCCGTGTA
>CAZTQJ010000242.1:0-2635 GCA_964615615.1 uncultured Acidimicrobiaceae bacterium | reverse complement strand
TCTTCCGATCTCTTGAGCCACTTGGACTTGGCTGCTGCCATCAAGGTGAGTGCTGACATGGGTTCACCCTGTGAACCCGTAGACACCACGCAGATCTCGCCATCGGCGAAGTCATCAATGTCGCGAATATCAATGATGGTCCCGTCGGGGTAGGACAAGATGCCCATGGAGCGAGCCAACTCGACGTTCTTGGCCATGGAGCGGCCCAGGGTGGCCACCTTTCGACCGCTGGCTACGGCTGCGTTAATGACCTGCTGGACGCGGTGGACATGGCTCGCAAAGCAGGCCACCACGATGCGTCGTCCTGGACGAGTGGCCATGATGGCGTTCAGCGAACTGCCCACACTCGACTCCGAGGCGGTGTAACCCTCGTGCTCGGCATTGGTCGAATCGGCCAGCAAGAGCCGAATGCCAACCGTTTGGGCGAGTTCTCCCATGCGCGCTAAGTCAGTGCGACGGCCATCGACTGGCGTGAGGTCAAGCTTGAAGTCCCCCGAGTGCAAGATCACTCCCTGAGGAGTGTGGAAGGCAATGGCCATGGCATGAGGCACGGAGTGTGTGGTGGGGATGAACTCCACATCGCAGGGCCCGATTTTTACGCGCTCGTGATCCTTCACGACTTCAAAACTGGTCTTGGAGATCAAGCCCGCTTCTTCAATGCGATTGCGTGCCAATCCCAGCGTGAAGGCCGAGCCATAGATAGGTGCCGAGATCTCCCTCAGCAAGAAGGGCAGACCACCAGTGTGGTCTTCGTGACCGTGGGTGAGGATGATGGCATCGACTCTGTCGGCTCTATCAAAGAGCCAGGTGAAGTCGGGAAGCACCAGGTCGACCCCTGGCATGTCTGGCTCGGGGAACATGATGCCGCAGTCAAGAACCAGGATGCGTCCATTGATCTCAATGGCGGCGCAGTTTCGGCCAATTTCCCCAAGTCCGCCTAAGAAGACCACCTTGACTGAAGGCCCTGATGGAGCAGCTGACTCCCCTGTCGCAAGCGTTGAAGCAGGAGCAGCACTTTGTGAAGCCTTCTTCTTGCGACCTTTGGCCTTCTTCTCTTCAGCCTTTGATGAAGCTGGAGTCATCGTTGCGCCACGAGCGCCTTGGCCGCAGCGTCAACTTCCGGAGGGCAGTCACCAAGCGGGAGGCGACATTGACCGACCTTGAGACCAAGCGCCCGACAGGCTGCCTTGGCAGGAATCGGATTGGGTGCAGCGTCTGAGCCTTCAAAGCGCCAGGAGGGCAAGAGGCCTTCGTTTATGGCCTGCGCCTTTGCCACGTCGCCAGCCTTATAGGCAGCGATCATCTCCCCCATGGCTTCACCAGCCCAGTGCGAAGCAACAGCAATAACGCCGGTGGCACCCACGGAAAGCAGAGGCAGGGTCAGCGAGTCGTCCCCGCTGTAGAGAACAAAATCATCAGAGCTGGCGGCGACGATCTCAGCGGCCCGGGATACATCCCCGGTCGCATCCTTGATTGCCACGAGGTTCTCCACTCTTGCGGCTAGATCCAACACGGTGGCCAAGCTTGCGCCACGTCCCGTGCGCGCAGGGATGTCATAGAGGATGACGGGGAGCTTGCTGGCCGCACAGACCGCCTCGAGGTGAGCGGTGATGCCAGCTTGACTGGGCCGGTTGTAATAGGGCGTGACCACGAGGGCACCAGCGGCGCCTACGCCTTCGGCGAGCTTGGTCATGGCTATCGAATGAGCCGTGTCATTGGTACCAGTCCCGGCAATAACGGGAACATCAACAGCCTTCACCACGGCTTCAACGAGGGAGATGCGCTCCTCATCGGTGAGTACGGGGCCTTCGCCGGTGGTGCCCGAAACCACGATGGCATCGCTGCCATGGGCTACGAGATACTTCGCCAGCGTGGCGGCTTCATCAAGACGCAGCTCGCCGGCCTCCCCGAAGGGGGTGACCATGGCGGTGATCACCGAGCCAAAGGATGCCTGCGCGTCAAGCTTCATGGTTACCGAACCTATCAGGCGACCCTGCATTCCCGGGCTCTAAGGCCCGGGAATGCCTAGGACTAGACCAGTTCGCGGTCGACGGGTGAACCCTCGGCCTGAACGTCCTCATCTTGGGTCGTGTCTTCGAAGTCCTCGAAGGCAATAACGCCAATTTCGGAGAACTTGGTGCGCAGCCAGCCGTCGGCGGCGTCGAGGAGACCGAGCTTCTTGCAGTTCGGCACGATCTTCGAGAAAAGCAGGATCTGGAAGTCACGCTGTCCGCCATCTTGGCTGAGCAGGTGAATAGCGTCCTTGACGGGCACACCCATGCGCTCGAAGACCTCTTGCTGCTGCATGCGGTCACGCATACGCACGGCTGCCTCGAAGGCAAACTCCTGGCGCTCGCGAATCTCTGCAGCATTGAGGTCCTTGTAGAAGTCTTGGAGGCTGAGCACACCGAAGGCAACGTGCCTGGCCTCGTCAGCCATGACGTAGCGCAGGAGCTTCTTGAGCAGAGGCTCCTGGGTGGTGGCGTGCATGAGACCAAAGGCCGCGAGGGCAAGGCCCTCGACCATGATCTGCATACCGAGGTAGGTCATGTCCCAGCGGCTATCGGCGATGATGTCGTCAAGCAGCATAGATCGGAAGAGCACACGTCTGAACTCCAGTCACCTGAAGCTATCT
>CAZTQJ010000241.1:0-2658 GCA_964615615.1 uncultured Acidimicrobiaceae bacterium | reverse complement strand
GGGCTCCATGGCCCGAGATTAGGACTCCTAGTCGTCCATCTTGAGCGCGGAGATAAAGGCTTCCTGGGGAACTTCGACTCTGCCGATGTGCTTCATCTTTTTCTTTCCCTCCTTCTGCTTGTCCAAGAGTTTGCGCTTTCGAGAGATGTCGCCGCCGTAGCACTTGGCCAAAACGTCCTTGCGCTTGGCCTTCACGGTTTCACGCGCAATCACCCTGCCGCCAATGGCCGCCTGAATAGGCACGTCGAACATCTGACGAGGAATCAACTCGCGAAGTCGCTCGGCCATCTTGCGGCCGTAGCTTTCGGCCTTGATGCGGTGGACGATAGTTGAAAAGGCGTCTACTGGTGCGCCGTTGATGAGCAGGTCAACACGGACGAGCTGAGCGGTCTGATAGCCAGAGGACTCATAGTCGAGACTCGCATAGCCCTTGGTGCGCGATTTCAGTTGGTCAAAGAAGTCCACGACCACTTCCTGCAGCGGAATCTCGTAGACGAGCTCAACACGTTCAGGACTGAGATAATCCATTCTGGTCATCTCACCGCGACGCGACTGACACAGTTCCATAACCGAACCGGTGTAGTCAGAAGGCGAGAGGATGGTCACGGTGAACATGGGTTCATCCACGTGATCCATGCGACTCGGGTCAGGTAGGTCACTGGGATTAGAAACTTCAACGCTGCTGCCATCGGTCAAGAAGGCGACGTAACGCACGCTCGGTGAGGTGGCGATGATGGCCAGGTTGAATTCTCGCTCTAGGCGTTCACGCACGATTTCCATATGCAGCAGGCCAAGGAATCCACAACGAAAGCCAAAGCCCAGAGCATGCGAGCTCTCTGGCTCAAAGGTGACACTGGCATCGTTGAGCTTGAGCTTGTCGAGGGCATCGCGAAGCGTAGGGAGATCATCTCCATCAATGGGGTAAAGCCCACAAAACACCATGGGCTTTGAATCCCGGTAGCCATCGAGTGCTTCGGTGGCTCCATGATGAGCCGTGGTTACGGTCTCACCTGAACGCGCTTCGCCGACGTCTTTGATGCCAGCCACGAGGTAGCCCACTTCGCCGGGCCCAAGAGCCTTGGTCTCTACCGTTACCGGCGTGCGAATGCCGAGCTCTTCAATGTCATGGACGGCATTGGCCTGCATGAAGCGCAGCCGATCTTCGGTGCGCATCGTTCCATCGATGATGCGTATAGAACTCACTACCCCTCGGTACTGGTCATAGGCAGAGTCAAAGATCAATGCGCGAAGCGGATCAGCGGGATTGCCCCCTGGAGCTGGCACGCGCTCAATCACTGCGCGCAGCAACTCAGGCACACCCTCGCCCGTCTTTGCCGAAATAGTCAAGATCTCACTGCGCTTGAGCCCAAGCACCTGTTCGATCTCGGCGGCATAGCGCTCAGGCTCTGCTCCAGGAAGATCGATCTTGTTCAGCACCGCAACGATCTCGAGATCGTTCTCAATGGCTTGATAACAGTTCGCCAAGGTTTGGGCCTGAATGCCTTGCGAGGCATCCACGAGGAGCACTGCGCCTTCGCAGGCGGCAAGCGAGCGGGAGACTTCGTAACCGAAGTCCACGTGGCCTGGAGTGTCAATCAGTTGGAGGACGTAGCCCTCAAAAGCCACGCGAACGTTTTGGGCCTTGATGGTGATGCCACGTTCCCGCTCAATATCCATCGAATCGAGGTACTGCGCACGCATATTTCGTGCATCAACGGCCCCCGTGATCTCAAGGATCCGATCTGAGAGCGTCGACTTTCCATGATCTACGTGACTAATGATAGAAAAGTTACGGATCTTGGCTTGTTCAACGATTGAGGGAAGATTGTTAGCCACGGCAGGGACAACCTAGCGCCGAAGTGCCCATTTTCCTGTACCCGCTACCCCTGCTAACCTTCACTGCGTTCCCCAAGGGCCATTTCAGGCCCCGTGAATACAACTCGAGAAGACCGAAGGACGGCCGTGGCCAACATTAAGAGCCAGATCAAGCGAAACCGGCAGAACGAGCGTCTGCGCCTAGCCAATAAGGCCGTTCGCTCAGAACTGCGCACCCGTAGCAAGCTTGCGGTCACCAAGGCTGAGACTGCTGCTGAGGACTCCGTTGAGGCCCTGCGCCTAGCGGTAAAGCGCATTGACACTGCAGCCACCAAGGGTGTCATTCACAAGAATCAAGCTGCTAACCGTAAGTCACGTTTGATGCGCCGCATTAACGCGCTTACGTCACAGAGCTAGTCACAGCGCGAAGCGTTCCTTCGCTATCCCCTGGCTGTCGCAGGACGGCGGCCACCAGCCAGTTGCGCAAGCCTGGCCACCAGAACCTCTAAGACGACTTCGTCTTCGAGATCTGAGCCGCCCCGCATCGCCAGTTCCGCTTCCGCGCACAGTTGCACGCCCCTAGCAATACGTTCGCCACCCAAGCGGCGCGCTTGCTTGAGCTTCTTTTCGGCCGGAAAGGGGTGTCCCCTCATGCCGAGAATCTGCTGAGCGTCGGTGCCCGAGTTAGCCCCCGAGCCACCAAGGGCAAGCATGTCGGTGAAGTGAGCGTGTAGAGCTGGGAAAACGCGGTAAGGACCTGAACTGTTGAGCAAGCGATGCAGCGCTATGAGGGCTTCAGGAATTAATCCCGCATCAATAGGGTCGGTGAGATCCCAGGTAGGG
>CAZTQJ010000240.1:0-2663 GCA_964615615.1 uncultured Acidimicrobiaceae bacterium | reverse complement strand
GTTGAAGTTCCCTCCACCTGGAGCGTGAACGCCACCAACATTCTTTCGCAGAAGTACTTCCGTGGAACTCTCGGAACTCCAGAGCGTGAAGAGTCTTTGCGCCAGGTCGCTGACCGCGTGGTCGACTCCATCACGGAGTGGGGCATCAAGGACGGCTACTTCGTAGACGCCGCTGAAGCCGAGACCTTCCGCGCCGAACTCAAGCACCTCATCATCAACCAAAAGGCTGCATTTAACTCTCCCGTGTGGTTCAACATCGGTGTCAAAGATGTCCCTCAGCAGGCCAGTGCATGCTTCATCCTCTCCGTCGATGACTCCATGGACTCCATCCTCAACTGGTACACCGAAGAAGGCGTGATCTTCAAGGGTGGATCGGGTGCCGGCGTAAACCTCTCGAGGATTCGCTCCAGCGCAGAGATCTTGAAGGGTGGCCGCACTGCTTCAGGTCCCGTCAGCTTCATGCGTGGTGCCGACGCATCTGCGGGAACCATCAAGTCCGGTGGCAAGACCCGTCGCGCCGCCAAGATGGTCATCTTGGACATCGATCACCCCGACATCCAGCACTTCATCTGGTGCAAGGCCGTCGAGGAGAAGAAGGCCCGCGTCCTGCGTGACAACGGTTTTGACATGGACCTCGATGGTTCTGACATTCACTCCATTCAGTACCAAAACGCCAATAACTCCGTTCGCGTAACCGATGAGTTCATGCAGGCCGTCGTTGACGGTGCCAGCTGGGACCTCACTGCGCGCACCGATGGTTCACCCGTCACCACCGTTGAAGCCCGTGATCTCTTCCGTGAGATTGCTCAGGCTGCTTGGGAGTGCGCCGACCCCGGCATGCAGTTCGACACCACCATCAACGACTGGCACACCTCGGCAAACACCTCGAGGATTAACGGCTCGAACCCCTGCAGTGAGTACATGCACGTCGACAACTCAGCCTGCAACCTTGCAAGCCTGAACCTCATGACCTTCTTTGACAATGACGTGTTTGACGTTGCTGGATTCAAGTCGGCCATTGAGGTTGTCTTCACCGCTCAAGAGATCCTCGTGGGCAACGCTGACTACCCAACCAAGATGATTGGTGAGAACAGCCGCAAGTTCCGTCAGCTCGGTCTGGGATACGCCAACCTCGGCGCCCTGCTCATGGCCAACGGTCTTCCCTACGACTCCGATGGTGGTCGTGCATGGGCTGGTGCCATCACCGCGCTGATGACGGGTCACGCCTACGCCGTGAGTGCGCGTACTGCTGCTCGCATGGGGCCACATCCTGGCTACTTCGAGAACGAAGAGCCCATGCTGCGCGTGCTGGCAAAGCACCAGGCAAAGGCCTCGGAGATTGACGAAGAGCTCGTACCCACCGAGATTCTCTCGGCTGCCCAAGAGTCTTGGGACGACGCCGTTGAGCTCGCGACCCAATTTGGTACCCGTAACGCTCAGGCCACCGTGCTTGCGCCTACCGGCACCATTGGCCTCTTGATGGACTGTGACACCACTGGTGTTGAGCCCGACTTGGGTCTCGTCAAGACCAAGAAGCTCGTTGGTGGTGGCACGATGTCCATCGTCAATCAGACGATTCCTCGTGCCCTGCGTGCCCTTGGCTACTCGCAAGAAGCAGTCGACGGCATCATCGCCTACATCGATGTCAACAAGACCATCATTGGAGCCCCGGGCCTCAACCCTGAGCACCTTCCGGTCTTCGCCTGCTCCATGGGCGACAACGCCATTCACTACCTTGGTCACGTCAAGATGATGGGCGCAGTGCAGCCCTTCATCTCTGGTGCGATCTCCAAGACGGTGAATATGCCCCAGGACGTCACCGTTGAAGACATTGAGCAGCTTCACCTCGATGCCTGGAAGTTGGGCATCAAGGCTGTGGCTATCTACCGCGACAACTGCAAGGTGGCTCAGCCGCTCTCGATGACCAAGAAGGATGGCGAAGAGGACGCTGAAATCGCGGCCAAGCTTGGTCTGGACGCCTCAGTCTTCGATCGCATTGCCGCCCTCGAAGCCGAGTTGGCAGCAGCCAAGGCCAAGGGTCCAGAGTCGGTGCTCGTTGGAGCAGTGCGTGAGCGCCTGCCCCGTCGTCGTCGCTCCAGCACCTTTGCCTTCCGCGTTGCGGACTGCGAGGGCTACGTAACGGTCGGCGAATACGAAGATGGCCGACCCGGTGAGGTCTTCATCAAGGTTTCCAAGCAGGGTTCCACCCTCGCTGGTGTGATGGATGCCTTCTCGATCTCGATCAGCCTCGGCCTCCAGCACGGTGTGCCACTGTCGACCTACGTGCGCAAGTACTCGAGCATGAAGTTCGAGCCTGCCGGTATCACCGATGACGCAGACCTGCGCATTGCCTCGAGCTTGGTGGACTACATCTTCCGTCGTTTGGCGCTGGACTACCTGACTGAGACCGAGCGTGCAGAGTTGGGTGTTCAGTCAAGCGCTGAGCGCAGCCAGCCCACCCTTCCTGGCGTCGAAGAGGCCGCAGCGGCCAACGTGGGGATCTCCGGCGAGCCTGCCGTGCCTACGACTCCAGCGCTTGCCGTGGCAGCACCAGTGCTCAAGGCCGCTGAGCCTCAGATGCAGGTAAGCGATGCACCCTTTTGCTACAGCTGTGGAAACGTGATGCAGCGTGCGGGCTCTTGCTACCTCTGCAGCGCCTGTGG
>CAZTQJ010000239.1:0-2668 GCA_964615615.1 uncultured Acidimicrobiaceae bacterium | reverse complement strand
CCGTGTACTCACACGGCTATGAACACTCTTTCCCTACACGACGCTCTTCCGATCTCCATCGGCATCCAGCACGATGGCTTTTGTGGTGGTGGCTAGTAGTTGCAAAATCGCTTCGGTCTTGGCCACTGATCGGCCGAGGCCAGGCCCAAGCACGAGGGACTGACAGTTCTTGAATTGCTCGCCACCGCCCTCATTCAGCTCTGAAAGCGAGAGTGCGCAACGAACTGCTTCAATCGCCAGGGGAGGGGTAGCAGGGAGGCTATCTATGGATGCGGCGCGAACTCCTGTTGCGCCGGCCTTCATGGCTGCCGAAACGGCAAGAGCGAGTGCGCCTTCCATGCCTGGCGAACCACCGACGATGCCGACAGCGTGACTCCACTTGTGGTCCGCACTGCCGCGCTCAGGAATGCCATCGAGATCAGCTTCCTCGAGGACATAGGAGATGGGCTCAGCGAATCCCATCTCTAGGTTGATCCCAAGATCAACCACTAACACTCGCCCAGCCAAGTAAGCGCCTTGGCCTTGAAGCAGCCCGGCCTTTAAGGCTTGAAAGGTGACGGTGAGGTCGGCGGGAAGCGCACGGCCGAGGACAGCCCCCGTATCGGCATCGACACCTGAAGGCAGATCAACGGCAAGGACCAAGATGCCGGCAGCGACCGTCGGAGCTTCAAAAGCCGAACGCAGGCCAGTACCAAAGGCCGCATCAATAAACAGATCCACGCCCTCGATGTGGTCGGGAGCATGGTCAAGATCAAGCACGGTCACGACTGAACCCCAACGGCGTAGTTGCGCTGCCGCGACGCGGCCGTCCTTGCCGTTGTTACCTGAACCTGCCAGCACCGTGACCCGGCGGCCGTAGCAACCACCCATCAATTCCCTGGCGGCAAAGGCAACTGCAGTTCCCGCGCGCTGAATCAGCGTCTCTTGGCTCACGCTGAGGAAGGCCGCTTCATCGGCGGCCCTCATCTGACTCGCGCTCAGAACCGGGATCATGACTTTGTACTCACCACCACGGCAAAGGCCAGGTCATCACTATGAGTCAGGGAAAGACTGCTCGAGTCGATCCCTGCGGCTTGAGCGACTTCAGCCGCCCTCCCGTGAAGCTGCAGCGCTGGGCCTTGATTCTGCGTGGCGGCAATGACCTCAATATCCTTAAAGGCCAGACGACCAATACCTTGACCAATGACCTTCATGGTTGCTTCCTTGGCCGCAAAGCGAGCAGCGAGGCTAGGTATGCCATCTCGCTTCGCCGCAGCGTGTTCCAACTCAGCCTTGGTAAAGAGGCGCTTGGCCAGTAAAGGTCGCCTTGCAAGCACTCTACGAAACCTTGAGATGGCCACCGCATCTACCCCAACCAGGCTGCGGGAATTTGTCGTCACTCGACGGTCACCGTCTTGGCAAGGTTGCGAGGCCTGTCAACATTTAAGCCCCGTCCCTGTGCGAACCAATAGGCGAGCTGCTGGAGAGGGATGATGGCCAGGATGGCGGCAAGCATCGGCTCGACGGCGGGAACAGGGAAGATGAAATCTGCGGTCGCTGCGACTAATCCTTCCGGTTCATCGGTGACCGCAACGATGGTTGCACCGCGGCTCTTCACCTCAGCAATGTTGGAGGCGATCTTGTCGGCCAATACCGCACCCGTCGACACCACCACGACTACGGTTCCCGGTTCAATCATCGCAATGGGTCCGTGCTTGAGTTCGCCAGCAGGGTAGCCCTCGGCATGGAGATAGGAGATTTCTTTCAACTTGAGCGCACCTTCAAGGGCAACGGGGAAGCTCACGTGACGGCCCAGGAAGAAGAAGTCTCTGGCGTCCCCCAACTCGGCGGCCGCATTGCGTGGCCCAGAATCATCACTCACTAAGGCTGAGATAGCGGCGGGCAGGGTTTCAAAGGCCTTTGCAATTTCGCCACGTCGCTGAGGAGAAAGTCCGCCCCTGAGTTCAGCAAGACGCAGAGCCAAGAGTTCAAGGGCAACAATCTGCGCGAGCACCGTCTTGGTCGCCGCGACGCCCACCTCTAGACCCGCCCGAGTGAAGAGGGCAAAATCAGCTTCTCGAGCCATGGTGGAGCCGACGATATTGGTAACCGCCAAGGTCCTTGCTCCCCTACTTGCGGCCTCTCGCATGGCCTGAAGGCTGTCGAGGGTTTCGCCCGATTGGCTCACAACCACCACCAAGGTTGTGGGCCCAACGATGGGGGCGCGGTAGCGGAACTCGCTGGCGATATCAACTTCACAGGGCACCCTCGCCCAGTCTTCAATCGCATACTTGGCAACCATGGCTGCGTGGTAACTCGAACCACAGGCCACGATGAAGACGCGCTCAATCTCGGCCATGGCCTCGGCTTCACCGACAGCACCGAGGTCCACCGAAGCCAAAGGACTCAGCCTGCCCATCACCGTGTTGGCAACGGCCTCGGCCTGTTCGTGAATTTCCTTGGTCATAAAGTCTTCGTAACCACCCTTTTGGGCTGACTCGAGGTCCCAGTCCACGTCGAGCTCGTCGGCCTCCACGGGATTTCCCGCGAGGTCACTAATGACAATGGAGTCCGGCGTGAGGACTACCAACTGATCATCTTCGATCACCATGAAGTGCTCAGTCACGCCGAGCAAGGCAGGAATATCGGAAGCCAGATCGGAAGAGCACACGTCTGAACTCCAGTCACC
>CAZTQJ010000238.1:0-2679 GCA_964615615.1 uncultured Acidimicrobiaceae bacterium | reverse complement strand
GTTCAGTCGTGTGCTCTTCCGATCTGGGAAGCCAGCGAGCAGAGGCCGAGACCATTGGCCGAATCCTTTCGCGGAGGGCTGGATCCAGGGGAGGTCGAGACCCTTGCAGGGCTTGGGCTTTCTCTTGAGAAGCGAACATATGTTCGCACCATAGCCAATGGCTGCGACCTGTGCCAAGTGGGTATTTCCCTAGGGAGATCTGGGTCTTATGGTGCAGGTAAGAACTCGAAAAGATGCTCAGGACTGTCCCTAGGCTGAAGGCATGTGCGGTCGCGTTGCCATCTTCACCCCACCGGAACGAATCGCACGCTTTCTCCAGGCCAGCCTCGATGCAGGTCTCCCTCTTAATGGACAGGCCAGTTGGAATCTCGGTCCGACGCGCAGCATCCTTGGCGTCTCGGCTGACTCTGGCCAGCGCATCCTCTCCACCTATCGCTGGGGCCTAGTGCCCTCTTGGGCCAAGGACAGCAGCGCAATGAGCAAGACCTTCAACGCCAGGGCGGAAACCGTGGCAGACAAGCCGAGCTTTCGTTCATCCTTTGCCAAGCAGCGCATCTTGATTCCCATTGATGGCTTCTACGAATGGAAGCGAGAAGGCTCAAGCAAGCAAGCTTGGTATTTCCAGCGAGCCGATGGCAATCCCCTCGTCCTTGCCGGTCTTGGGGCAAGTTGGTCTGATCCCGCAGTCGCTGGTGGCCCCGTCCTGCATTCGGCATCCATGATTACTACTGATGCGCAAGGCTCAGATCTAGAAGCCATTCACCACCGCGTACCAGTGGTCCTTGAGCTAGAGGACTGTGAACGCTGGCTCAAGAGCGAGGATCCGGCTGAAGCGCAAGCGCTCCTCCAAGCCTCTTCGCTCGGGACCATGATCGGTCACGAGGTTGATAAGCGCGTCGGCAATGTGCGCAATGACGACGCGACACTCATTGACCCCGTTCCACCCGAAACCCTTTTTTAGATCACGCAAAATCTTTTCGAGGGAAGCTTGGAAGTTTTTTAGGTCACCGTGATGGTCAGCGTCTGACTACTCGACCCAGCGCTATTGGTCGCCGTCACCGTCACCGTCTTGCTTCCCGCCGAACTGGGCTTTCCACTTATCGTTGCTGTGCCATCAGCCTTTGCCGTGAAGCTCATGCCAGCAGGAAGGTCTCCGCTAATGGTCAAGGCGGCTGCTGGCGTAGCAAGGCTACTCAGATTGAAGCTCAGACTTTGACCATGTGCTCCGCTGAATGCCGGATAACTGGTGAAGATTGGCGCATAGGAAAGACCCGTGAGGCGAGTCTCAATAAGTGGCTGGTTCGTATCTGCCCCCAAGAGGTTGCCGACTGCAGTGCAGATCTGCCCGCAGAAGACTGCGTTCAAGGAGATGGTGTTGCCAGGGTAGCCATTGCCTTGAATGGTGGGAATCCACGTAGTTCCCTGCAATTCCTCAAGGAGCCCATAACCCGACCACTCCAAACTGCCTGCCGCTAGGCAAGACGTTGCCGAGGCGCAGGAAATGGAATTCAAAATTCCGCCCTCATTGTCATTGGGCTGGTAGTAGCCATGCTTAGTACTCGGTGCCTGAGCAAGGCTCCAGGTCGTCGCACTCAGTGTTGCCACGAGGCCAAAGGTGCCACTATCGACCTCCTCGCGGCCAACGGCCACGCAGCTCGTCGATGTTGGGCAGGAGATCGCTTTGAGCTGCCCGGTGTGGAAGCTTGAGGGAACAGAGATTTTGCTTTCCGCCCATCCCAACTTGCCGTACTTTTCAGCGAAGAGTCGGGTAACGCCATCGCTGTCATTTGCTCCACCCACCGCCACACAGCTTGAGGCGCCACTACAACTGATGCCGTTAAGAAAGCTCGTCGTCCTGCCTTGAGGAAGGCTCAAAGTTCCGCTGGCCATGCTTGAGCCATCCCAGATAGTGACGACAGCTTGTTGGTTTCCGCTAGTGGGATCTACTCCCGCACCTACAGCCCTGCAGCTCGTGCTGGAGAGACAGGAAATCGCATTCATGGAGACGTTCTGGAAGGGATTGAGAGGATCTCCAATGGGATCTCCGATCTTTGCCGTCCAGACCATCTCCTGGCTTTCGTTAAGCGTGCCCAAGAGTAGGAGCGGATGCGAAAACCAATTGGTACTGTCAGTAATAGATCCCGCGGCCACACAACTACCCGCGCTCGGGCAGCTAATCGCCGAGAGGTTTTCACTGGTATAGCCATCTGGGGCAGAGATTTCGCTGATCGCGCTATCTCCTAGGCCAGATGATTCCACGATGGGGTGGAGCGTGTTATCGGCTCCTACCTGATTGCCAAGCGAATAGCACTGACTTTCTACGCAAGCAGTGGCCGTAAGGCTTGCCCGAGAAAAAGTCGGTACGTCAATGGAGGAGAAGGCACTCACTACACCGGCATCAATCTTGGCAATAACTGAGCGAGGAGAAAGGCTGACCGGATCGTTTTGTGTTCCCGTGGCAAAGCAGAGATCTGCACTTGCACAGCTCAGTGCCCCCAGCGTTGTATAGCTGGCGCTCGACGCATTTGAAATAGCCCCTAGCCAAGGGTTTTCGCCACCGCTGATTGTTTCCAAAGGCCCGGTCGCAAGGAAGGCAGAAGGCCAGCCTGTATTGGGGTCGACTTCTTGGCCAGAGATCGGAAGAGCGTCGTGTAGGGAAAGAGTGTTCAGAGCCGTGTA
>CAZTQJ010000237.1:0-2683 GCA_964615615.1 uncultured Acidimicrobiaceae bacterium | reverse complement strand
AACTCTCGAATTGCTCAACTACTAGCCGACGCGCTTCATGGTGTTGCGGTCGGTGTGCAGGATGAGGTCGGCGGTCTTTGCGTGCTCAACCGTGGTGGTCTCGTCGTAACTAAAGCTGTCGCCCTCGATCTTGATGGTGACGTCGAAGCCAATGGTCTTGGCGAACTCGTCAAGGAATTGGTTCGAGAGAATGCCGTAACTTGTCGAACCCAAGGTTGCACCCATGACGTACTCAGTGGCGGAAGCCTCTGCGGTGCCACCGGCGATGATGGTCGATCCACGAGGAACCATGAAGCAACGCATGACCTGCTTGTTGGCAGCATCCCAGAGCCAGTAGCCCACTTCAGTGTGGAAGGGATCAAGGTGCTCTTCGCCCTTGCGCCAGGCCGTGGTGCGGTAGTCGAGGCCGAAGAGCTGCTGGGCGCCATTGTCGACGGGCCCGAAGGGCTTGAAACTGCTCTTTTCAAAGTAGCCAGTCTCGGCAATTTTGCCCTTGTCATTGTGGAAGGAGACGTCTAGTCCTTGGTCGCCTTCCCAATCACCGATCAGACCGGCTAGTGGACCCCACTCTTCGTTTGCCATCTCATACTCCTCTGTAGATTTCTACGATTAGGTCGCCCTAAGGGCTTCGGGAGAAAGACTAGAGGGTGAGCGATGCGACGTGCCCCGAAGCCTCTTCGAGGTCAGCGACAAGCTTGGAGATAACTTGGCTAAAGGCCAAGGCCCAAGCAATGCCGAGGGCTCCCAGAGCGAAAATGGCAGGCCGCGAAGGGCTACTTGCGGAAAGGCCGAGCATGAGATTTGCAGCCTGGAAGGCAATGAAGATGACCCACATCAAGTTGATCCGCGAGCGCATTGGGTGGCCTAAGGGGACCAAGCTGAGCAGGAGGCGCAGCGGGAGAACCCAGCGCAGTATGGGCAGGATCCATGACCATGCGCCCCAGCCCACAGAAAGCGTCATGGGGTAACCAAGCGTCTTTGCCAATTTTCCCGCCTGGAGCAACCAGACCACCACGCAAAGTTCTGCCAGCAAGGATGTGAAGCCGATCAGGACCATCGTGGTGAGCCCTGAACTCCAGTGGAGTACGAGATGCTGTCCTTGAAGGCTGACGAGCTTGCTCAATTGCTTGGCCGCCGCGGCGCTCGCAACGGCGCTGGCCACGGCGAGCGCGGGGGAGAGCCAAGCGACGACGAGGGTCAGCCATTTCGCGATACTCGGTCCCTGCGCAGAGGAAAGGCGTGGGTAGGCGGTGGTGGCTGTATCCCAGTCAGACCCATCCCACCATCGCCAAGCTGCCTGGCCTTCGGGATCGGGGTACCAACCCGCGGGAATAGTCATCGGTAGTCACGCAAGGCTTCAGCCGCAGCACTGATGAGGCCAAGATGGTCAGTCTGCTCGCCCTGCCACAAGGTGTTGATCGAAAGATGAGTCGTGCCCAACGTTTTCCAAGCCTCCACCTGGGCTCGGATCTTGTCGCCGTCCATGCTGGCGCGCACCTGGCCCTCAATGCCAAAAGGCTCGCCACTGCGACCAAGCTTCGCGCGCTGGCTATGCACGGTTTCTATTTTTTCTTCAAGGCCGTGGCCGGGAATAGTCATGGGGAACCACCCATCAGCAAGCGCCGCAATGCGATCGAGGGCAGCTGGTGATTCGCCCCCAAGCCAAATGGGTATGGGTTGTTGAAGGGGCATGGGGTTAAGTCCGGCGGATTGGACACGTTCCCCGTTTGGACCTTCAAGGGAAACATTCGGACTGGTCCACAGTGCCCGGAGCATCTCAATTTGCGCAGTGAGACGTTTGCCACGGCTAGAGAAATCAGCCGCGAGTGCTTCATATTCCACGGGGTTCCATCCGACACCAAGGCCAAGACGGAATTTGCCCCCGCTGAGGAGGTCGACCTGTGCGGCCTGCTTGGCGAGAAGCGCGGTTTGGCGTTGGGGCGCAATCACGATGGCCGTGGCGAAACCCAGGCTGCAACGTCCGGCGAGATAACTGAACAGCGTGAGGGGTTCATGGAAGGAGTCGTCTAAGCCATAGGGCCCGATGAGCTCGGTGTGGACTTGGCGGTCTGCGCCAAGCACATGGTCGTAGGCAAGGAGATGGGAGAAACCTGACTCTTGGGCAGAGTCCACGACGGCATTGAGCAGGCCTAGGTCGCTGCCAAGTTCATTCTGGGGGATCACGACACCGAATTCCATCCCCTACTTCTACCCGCCACAGACCTCCACGGCTAGCCCGAAGCGTTGTACCGTGTCCTTTAGTAGCAAGCGATCAGCGTCTAGAAGGAGTCGAAGCCATGGCCATGGTCACCCGTGGGGCAGTTGCCCCTCCCCTTTCTCACCGTGAACTTTCCGAGGCTGATATCACGCAACTCGAAGACAGCATTAGCGCAGTGGCATCCAAGGCCGAGCGCTGGGCCAAGGTGAGCGCGCGTGAGCGCGCCGCCCTGCTTTCCCAGATACTTCGAGACAGCTTGGCTGAGTCCGCAGCCTGGAATGCCGATGCCTCCCGTGCCAAAGGCTTAATTCCAGGCTCAGGCGAAGCTGCGGAAGAACTCTTCAGCGGAGTCGGGACCTTCATGAGGATGACCAGGGTCTTGCGCGACTCGCTGCTGCAGATCGCAGATCTCGGAGCACCAGATCGGAAGAGCACACGTCTGAACTCCAGTCACCTGAAGCTATC
>CAZTQJ010000236.1:0-2698 GCA_964615615.1 uncultured Acidimicrobiaceae bacterium | reverse complement strand
TGGGCGAACCCGAGCTAGACGAGCCCACGACTTCGGTGCCGTTCCTGACCTGGACAGGTCGGGCACAACACGCGCGCCTGCACCACGTTGACCCTGACCCTTGGGAAGCCGTGAGGGATAACTACCCGCCACTGGTGGCTGAAGAACTCGACGAGGTCTCTGCGATGGTCGCACCTAACGAAGGCGAAGGCTCGCTGATCATCTTGGCCGGCAAGCCAGGAACCGGGAAAAGCTCCTTTATCAAGACGCTCATGCGCAGTTGGAGTAACTGGGCGGAATTTTCGGTACTCCTCGACCCCGAAGAGGTGTTTGGCAGTTCGGCAGCAATCCTCGATCTCGCAGATGCTGCTCCGATCAGCGGAAAGAAGCGCGGCTTCAGGGTCTTGTTGATTGAAGATGTTCCGCCCGAACTCCTTACTGGTCGTGCTGGGGCTTCGAGTGCCCTAAGTCGTTTGCTTAGCCTGTCTGATGGTCTGTTGGCTAGCGGCATGAGGCTCATCACCGTTATCTCGACGAACAGCGAGGTGAGGGAAATTTCTCCAGCCCTCCTCCGCGCTGGTCGTTTGCGCAAGCTTGTTGGCTTTCGGCCGTTTCTCGCCACGGAGGCAGCAGACTGGCTCGCAATCGACGGTGTCGTGCCGGATGGCGAGATGACAATTGCAGACCTCTACGAAACAAGCCGTCTTGGTCACCTTCCTGAAGGATCAAGCCAGGCTCAGATGTTTGGGACCTACCTCTAGTGGGTGCCCGTAAGCCCCCGGTGGGCAGAACCGGAACAATGGATGTCAAAGCGCCGGAGTGGTTGAAATTGCAGGCGTTCAAGGCGGTCTTTGACCCAGCGATTTGGTGGGGGGAGGTAGACATTGCTTTTGTGGCGGATCACCTCCCAAATGCAGCATCACCCGGCTGCACTCAGGGGGGAAATGTCCAGCCAAACTGCGCAGCCCACTTCGCCACGGTTGAAGAGCAACTGAAAAACCTCGGCAGCGTGATTCTGCACTGGCCTTACTTGGACCGTTCCTTCAAGACAAACTGGCCAGGCTTTGATCAATCCCACGAGCGATTCCTTCGCGCCTGGTGGGACTCAGACCCAGATCCGGCCAAGAGGACGCTTGACATCGAGATGCTCGAAGAGGTGCGCCAAGCCTTCCTCAACGACTTTGATTTACTTGCGTGGATGAAGCGTACGAAGCAACGAGTCTTTCAGCAGCCAAGCCCATGGCCACCGCGACTGTTGCTGCAAGGTTCTTACGGGAGGGATTGTAGCGTTCCGGCTCCAGCGTGGCTGAGCGATTTCGCGGTAGAAAAACTGACACCTCTGCATGAATTCTGGAAGGGCGTGAGATGGGATAGCGAGTATGGGCAGTATTGGAAACCCGACGCCACGTTGCCACCTGTTGGAACTGTTGAACGAGATCGCTTTGACGAGATTGGCATTCAAACGGGCAACCTTTCAGTGATTATGTTGCTCTGGCCACTGGTCGAGGAATCCCTACAGAAGAGCCTGGCTCCCCAGTTCGCAATTGCCTACGGAAAATTTTTCGAGCAGTGGGAAAAATCGGACACAGGTCTTTTTGAACGCCACATTGGCGAGTTCAAATTCTTTGCCCAGAAGTTTGGGGATATCAATCCATACAACGCAGCGCTTTTTCCAGAAATCTATGGCTAAGCAACAACCTCGAACCCTTGCTAAAAAGTGCCTAAAGCATCAGGAAGCTAGGACTGGCGTTGTCGCCAGGCATTGGTGTTCTTCAGGTCAACTTAGGAACTAACCGCTACGTAGCGGCAAGAGCTATAAATGCGCAATGGAGTATTTGATCGCAGCAGGCTGAGATTCTCATAGGGCCAGTTGCAGGATGTGTGGAGGAGTTCATATGGTGTCGAAGAACCAATATCAGATCGGCCAGAGCGATCCTTACCCCATCTCGCGGTCCAAGCTTGACGACTTCGTCAAGTGCCCGCGCTGCTTTGTGCTTGACCGTCGCGAGTGGACAAAGCCACCATCAGGTCCTTCGTTTACCCTCAATAGTGCCGTAGATGGTCTATTGAAGCTTGAGTTCGACCAGCATCGTGCCGATCAGACGGTCCACCCTGTCGTTGCGGGGCTCGGCTTTGGGTTTTTACCCGCTCAATTCGAGCAAATAGATGACTGGCGCAATAATCGCAAGGGCGTGCAGTTCCTTCACGAGGCATCCAACCTGAAGTTAAGTGGGGCGATTGATGACCTCTGGTTTGATCCGGAAAACAAGACCCTTCATGTTGTGGACTACAAGACAACGGCTCGAAATGAGCCCGTGGCCGAACTTGGCCACGAGGATTACCACGACGCCTACCGCAGGCAGATCGATTTCTACCAGTGGCTGCTGCTGCAAAACGGCATAGAGGTCTCCACCGTTGGCTATTGGCTTTATGCAACGGCGCGTAAATCTGCAGAGGGCTTTGATGGGAAGCTGGTCTTTGACTTCACGCTCATCGAACATCAGGGGCAGCACGACTGGATCGAACCTGCCCTCCTTGCGCTGCGCGCAGGCCTCGACCAAGAGGATCTCGTGGATCCGAGCGAGAGCTGCAAGATGTGTAAGTACACCGAGAAGCGTGGGGAGATCGAAAGGGCTTAAGCCCTGAGGTCCTCTCCAGGAGGCCTTGTCGCTTCTGTAACCCTCCTAAGGGATCATCCAGGCTCCGGCCACCGGTACAT
>CAZTQJ010000235.1:0-2701 GCA_964615615.1 uncultured Acidimicrobiaceae bacterium | reverse complement strand
CTACACGGCTCTGAACACTCTTTCCCTACACGACGCTCTTCCGATCTTGCTTCCCTTGGTTTTGGTTTGATCCTGCCATGACGACTCCTTCGAGGACGGGCTAATGCATCCCAGTCTAGACGGGGTCATCGCTTGCCTTCAGGCGCCGGCCGGCGACTACGGTTCGAGGATGGTCTCTCGCCCCGAGCTTCGCCAGGCAGCAACCGTGATGTTGGTCCGCAATGGCCCATCTTCTGAGGCCATTGAGGTGCTCATGGTGAGGCGCAATCTCGACTCAGATTTCGTGGGCGGTGCTTATGTTTTTCCTGGGGGAGCAGTTGACCTCGAGGATTCAGGCGATATCGCGGCGAATCATGTCATCGGCTTGGATGACGCCGCCGCCTCAGAGGTGCTTGGCGTAGAGCGCGGAGGTCTCGCCTATTGGGTGGCTGTACTGCGTGAACTATTCGAGGAGGCCGGGATCCTTTTGACGGCCCATGAGGCCACCGATGCACTCGCCGCCAACCCCGATTCCTCACTTCGCCTAGCGGCCATGCGCGATGAGTTAAATGCGAGAGCTCGTAGTTTTCTCTCGATTGCTGAAGCGGAACAGCTTGTGCTGGATGTCTCAAAGGTTCATTACTTCGCGCATTGGATTACTCCTGAAGGTGCACCTCGGCGCTACGACACGAGATTTTTCGTGGCAGCCGCTCCTGAAGGCCAGGTTGCCGTTCATGACAACGGGGAAACCATTGATGCGGTTTGGATTGATCCCTTGCACGCCTTAGAGCGTCATCGTGCGGGAGAGATCGAAATTATTTTTCCCACGATTAAAAATCTTCAAGCCATTGGACGCTTTACACGGGTTGATGAACTCCTCCAAGCGGCACGGGAGGCATCAGAAATCCCCGCAATCCTGCCTAGGCTGACCTCAGACGATCGCGGTGTCCGAATTCTTCTGCCAGGTGACGATGACTACGACCGCGTTCCAGCAGGACCGCTTAGTGATGCAAAGAGTTCTTTTACCGATGCTGTCCGAGCAATTTCACGAGAAGCAAACCCGGAGCCAAGATTATGACTACTCGCCTTGAACCCACCCGCATCCCGGGGACCTATGTCTTCATCACTACGACTGCCGCCCTGCCCTCAGCTCATGTTCAGGCCCTAGTGGTGGAGGATGAAGGGAGCACCGTCGTGCTTGAAGTCGAAGAAGCGAAGCGCCTCGGTCTTGAGATTGAAACACGGTGGACTTGGATCACTCTGGGGCTAGCGAGCGAACTTGAGGCAGTTGGCATCACCGCAGGCTTTTCAGCAGCCTTGAGTGCTGCAGGAATAAGTTGCAATGTCTTGGCTGGCTATCACCACGATCATCTCCTGGTTCCCGAAGCTCGAGCAGATGAGGCCTTCGCCATACTCAGCGCTCTCGAACTCCCCTAAGCCTGGGCGACAGCAGCTTCTACGGCCGCAAGCAGTCTGGCACTGCAGCCTTCCATGGCTGGTGGAGGTGCGAGCTCAGAAACGATGCGCTCTGCGAGTTGCGCGAATGCTTCAGCGATTGGTCCCTCACCGAGTGCTGCAGGTAGGCCGACATCGCCACCATCGGCAACCTCGGGGTGCAGGGGGATGGAAGCGACAAGGGGCAAACCCAGGCGATCAGCCACCATCTGTCCGCCACCTTCCCCAAAGAGGGCGTAACGGCTCCCGTGTTCACAGGTGAAGGGCGACATGTTCTCCACGACGCCGACCACCTTCAAGTAGCCCTTATTGGCCATGTCTGCGGTGCGAATGGCAACGTGAGCAGCCGCCGAGGGTGGAGTGGTGACCAGGAGGAGGCGAGCGGAGGGAACAATGCGCCCTAAGGCCATTTGCACATCGCTCGTTCCAGGTGGGAGGTCAACGAGGAGATAATCGATGCCAGACCAGTCAGCATCTTCAATGAACTGCTGGACGGCACGGGCAAGCAGTAAGCCTCGCCACATCACGGCGCGATCTTCTTCCGCAAGGAATCCCATAGAGAGCACTCGCAGGCTGTGTTCCCCAACGCCAACTTCAACGGGGAGCATTTTGCCACCCTTGGCCTCAATGTTTGCCGAAGCACCTAAGAGCCGGGGGATGGAGAAGCCAGAAATATCGGCGTCGATAATGCCGACAGAGAACCCTAAGGCCGCCAGAGCGGTGGCGGTGTTGACGGTTACCGAGGACTTTCCAACGCCGCCCTTGCCCGATCCGATGGCAATCACCTGAACACCGGCGGGAAGTGAGGTCGGCATCTCCGATGCTCGTGCGAGGTAGCGAGCCCTGGCCATCACCTTGCTCTTGGCGGCCTCATCAAGCTCTACGGTTTCAATGACTACGGAGCGCACGGCCTCAATGTCAGCCAGTGCAGCGCGCAGTTCGTCGGAGATACGACCTCGCATGGGGCAGGCAGCCGTGGTGAGACCAACGCGTATGGTCGCCACGCCGAGCTCGTCCAAACTCACCGAGGGAATCATCCCCAATTCGACTAGCGGGGCTCCAAGTTCCGGATCAAGGACGTCAGCAAGGGCCTTGACGAGATCAGCAGGACCCTCAGTTTGCCCAGGGGCCTCAGGGGTCGGCTTTTCATTGGGCACAGCTTCCACGGTAGTGGGAAGCCCAGATCTCAGCCCCTCACGCTACAATGGCAACCAGGACTTATCGAATATTCGGAGGCGTCATGAGTACCACTACCGTCAGCATCAAC
>CAZTQJ010000234.1:0-2702 GCA_964615615.1 uncultured Acidimicrobiaceae bacterium | reverse complement strand
TCAGCCTTAGACTTCCTCTTTGTTGAGCGCGTTGAAGGGCTCAGGAGCTAGATCAGCGTGCGCTCAGTGATTGCCTGAAGCTGTTCAGGCGAAAGCCCACAGGAGTGCAGGTACTGCGTAGCGCCGCCGTAGTCTGCGTCCACCTTGGCCAGGGTCTTCTCCAAGGTCAAGGGATTTGCCTCGAACATGGAATTGGCCGCAGCAATGGAATCGGCAGCTTCGGGATAGCGAGCCATGAGTCGCTCGCGCAAGGCATCCATGGCGAGGGCACTGAGGGCATAGTCAGCAATCACGGTCTCACGATCCACGCCGACATGCGATAGCAGCAGCCCACTCACGATGCCGGTTCTGTCCTTGCCCGCTGAGCAGTGGTAGACCACGGCCGCTGGGCCACTGTCAAGAATGGCTTCGAAGATGGCCTTGATCCTGTCTTGACCTTCATCAATCATCTCGAGGTAGTGGCTTCCGAGGAGGCCAGGCGTTTTCGCAAATTCATCAGGTTTCGCCACTTCAAGCAAAAGCGGGATATTGATCCAACGGTCAGCGAAATCTGCTTGCATGGCTGCCACTTCGATCTCACCGCTGGTGCGAAGGTCAATAACCGTGCCCAGCCCCCGTGCCTTGAGCTCGTGGATGTCGGCCTCGGTGAGGGCATGGAGGCCGTCAGCGCGATAGGTGCTGCGCCAACGGGTGCTGCGACCATCAAGCGTGGGATAGCCACCGAGGTCACGAAAGTTCACCGTGCCCTCAAGGGGCACCCAACGATCGGGATGTGCAGCGAGGCTCATGCTTCGCTCGCAACGGGGCAGTCATAGATGGGGAACCAGCGGCTCAGGTCTGCTTCCATGGGAAGGTCGGCGCCGAGCAGGCCATTGAGCCGTAACTCCAGTTCGTTGTCACGGCGCTCTCCGTCTAGGGGGGCGAAGGGGTAGAAGCTTCCGCGCTTAAGGCTGTAAATAAGGAAGACGGCTTTCCCGCTCGCATCACGCAGGGAAAAGACCGAGCACAGCAGCGTATTGCCGAAGCCTGCATCATCCAAGGAGGAATTGACGCTGTGCACACGAGTAACGAGTTCGCCAAGATCACTATCGCCAAGCAGAATCCATTGATAGCCGTAGCTATCGGTCACTTCGCTATAGGCATCCGTAGCAGGGCTGACCGCGATCAATTCCTTGGCCTCATCAAGAGCAGTGCGCAGATCAGCAACATCGGGCGCCTTGATGCAAATACCAGCGTGACCAGTCGCCTTGAAGCCGGCAGCGGCCTCTAGGCCTATGGCTGCAGAGGGGAGGGCGAAGATGCCATCAAGCTTTGGGGCAAGGACCTTGTTTCGACCCAGCAGGTCACTGAAGAGGCCCACGGATCAGCTATTGCCGAGCTCGCGGTCAAGCTCTGCAAGTTGAGCGAGGCGCTGCTCCAAGGGTGGGTGAGTGGAGAAAAGGTTGGCCAATGAGCTTCCCTGCTTTCCGCTGAGCGCTGGCGTGAAGAAGAAGGCGTTAAAGGCCTCAGCCTTGCGCAGGTCCTTCGCGGGAATTCTGGCCATTTCGCCAGAGATTTTCACCAGCGCTGATGCGAGGTAAGAGGGCTTTTGGATGAGCAGTGCTCCAGCTCGGTCGGCGAGGAGTTCGCGATAACGCGAGAGGGCGCGGGTCAGAATAAAACTGATCACGTAGACAATGACGGAGACCAGCATCACCACGATCTCCATAACCCAGAAGCCCTGGCTGTCTTCATCACTGCCCCCACCGGCGAACATGCTGGCGTAGAACATGAAACGGGTGAGCAAACCAGCAAACATCCCGATCCCTGCCGCAAAGGTCATGATGGCTACATCTCGGTGGGCGACATGGCTGAGCTCATGGGCGAGCACGCCCTTGAGTTCATGCTCATCGAGGCGGGCAAGAATGCCCCGCGTCGCGCACACCACCGCTTGCTTGGGACTGCGGCCTGTGGCGAAGGCATTGGGTACATCGGTTTCGGCAATGGCAACACGGGGCTTGGGCATGTCAGCGAGTGCGCACAGTCGATCAATGATGGCGTGGAGTTGCGGCGCCTCTTCAGGGCTCACGACATGGCCCTGCATGCCATAGAGCGCCAAGCGGTCAGAGAACCAATACTGAGCAAAAAGCGCTCCGAAGCCAATGATGAGCACGAAACTCATCGGGAGCTTGAGGGCAATCAATACGCCGATGAAGAATACGTAGAGGACAACGAGCAGTAAGCCAGTCGCAAACATTCGACTCGTGAGCCCCTTGTCGTTGGGGATATTGCGAGCGAGGCTCACGCCTGCTCTCCCGACTCCAGGGCGTCATTCTTGCCAGCATTAAGTGCGGCCAATTGGGCGTCCACATCAGCGCTGAGCTTGACCTTGTCGAGTTGTGCCTGAATGTCATCGCCACCGGTGCCCGTGATGTCAGGAAGGCTGCCAGCATCGAGCAGTTCGTTCACCGCGCCTGCGCGAGCCTGCATGGTGTCGATCTTCTCTCTTGCGCGCTCAATAGCGGCCCCTGAGTCGCCCATGGACTTGGAAATTCCTGAGACCAACTCTCCGGCCTTGGCTTCGGCCTCAGCAGCCGTGTAACTCGACTTGAGGAGTTCCTTTTCGGCACGCATGGCCTGGACCTTGGCTTCGATGGCCTCAACGGACTTCGCAACGCGATAGATCGGAAGAGCACACGTCTGAACTCCAGTCACCTGAAGCT
>CAZTQJ010000233.1:0-2722 GCA_964615615.1 uncultured Acidimicrobiaceae bacterium | reverse complement strand
GTAGCGACGTCGCGGGACTCGGAAAGAGCGTCGACCACTTGCCTGCACATGTCGATGACCGCATCCTGCTCTATCACTCTTCAATTGGCTCAGTGGTCTTTGATGCGCTGAGGCGGGTCACCGATCCCATTGCGGTCGACTACCACAACATCACTCCAGCTTCCGAGCTCGACAGTTGGGAACCAGCAATTGCCGGTGAAGTTGCGCTTGGTCGAGTTCAACTCGATGAACTCGCAAGTATGGCCACCTATGCCGTGGCTGACTCCGAATACAACCGCCTTGAACTCGACGCAGCGGGCTTTGGGCCTTCTCGCGTTGCACCGCTCTTGGTGGACACCTGGAGTGATCCGCCCTCACCCGATGCGCAGTTGACGAAAAACTTTGCTTCGCGAGGGCCTGGCCAACGCTGGATTTTCGTGGGGAAGATTTCGCCCCATAAGGGCACCCATCACCTCATTGCGGCGCTCGCTGCCATGAGAACGCTCTATGACCCCTTAGCCACCCTCACCCTGGTCGGCTCCCCTATTTCGGATCGCTACCGTGATGCGCTCAGTGCTTACCTTCATCGCCTCGGACTCGATGATGCCGTGAAATTCCCCGGCTCACTCAGCCCCGAGGAACTCGAGGCCTATTGGCAGGCTTCAGATCTCTTCCTCTGCCTTTCGCACCACGAGGGCTTCGGTGTTCCCATCGTCGAAGCCATGGCTCATGGCCTTCCCGTGATCGCCCATGGGGTTACTGCCATCCCCGAGACTGTTGGCAATGCAGGAATCCTCTTGCCGGGCACGGAGGCGCTCAGAGCTGCCACCGCCGCTCATCGCGTAGCCACTGACGAAGTCCTGCGCGAAGAAATGGTCGCGAGGGGCTACGAGCGCGTTTCATCCTTTGACCTTTCGCTTGCCACAGAAGCCTTCTGTGACGCCTTGCTCGCTGGCCTTGGTGAGTAGCGCGCTCCTGCGCCTCGCCTAGAAAAGACCAGAGGCGAATTGCGGACCACGGGGCTCGCGGCGACCCCGCGCAATGACTGTCTTCAAAAATTCTTCATAGCGCTCAATCATGCTTGGCCAGGAGAAACGCTCACGGGCATAGTCGCGACCGGCTTCGCCCATGGAAAGCCGAAGCGCCTCGTCACTGATTAAGCGCTGCAGGGTCTCGATGAATTCAGCCAGGGAACTAAAGGCAAGGCCACCCCCAGATTGCGCGGCGTGCTCAACGGTGGGACCACAGGTCCCATTAACCATGACGGGGACAGCCAGTTCGAAGGCCTCAATGACCACGAGGGAAAAGGACTCCATGGCTGAAGGCGAGATGCTCACCAAGGCATCCGAAACGACGTCAGCTTTTTCTTCTTCATCGAGGATTCCTGCCACGACGACATCGGGGTGATCGGGAGGTTGCGCAGAAACAGGTCCAACAAACACCAACTTGAGCGGTCCTGGATAGGCAGCTTTGTAGGCGGCAAAGAACTTCGCAAGCATCACCGAACCCTTTTGCTCATCTACGCGACCTACGGAAACCACATAAGGACTTCCTTCATCTAGGCCAAGCACGGCTGCGCCCGATCGCGAGGTCGGTGCGCTTCCATGCGTCCCAAGACCCAGCACGGTGGAGGGGGTAGAGGCGATGGGAATGAGGGACTCGACGAGTTGACGCTCAGAAACGGTATGCCAGCAAAAGGCATCGGCATCAGTAAAGACGCTCGCCATGGCAGAGAGATAGAGCGCAGGTTCGTCGTGGGCCGCTGGATGTACAACACGAGGCACCTGCGTGGCTTGCATGCCGGCCCAGCTGGTCCAAAACAGATAGGGATAAAAACACACCACGTCGGCCGTGGTATTCCTCAAAGCTTCAATGAGCCCCGGCGCGTAAGGTCCGTTGGCCACAATCCACGCGATGGCCATCTCATCAGAGATTGCCCGTGGCGATACTCGGATTTGGCCATCGAGGGCATAGAAGGCGTCGCCGCGAGCTTGGGCGACCTCAAAACGATGAACCGTAACGCCATTAATGATTTCGTCGCCTGCGGGAAGAATGTTCTCCCAAGTCAGGTGGTTTAGCGCACAGGTGGTGTAGATCTCCACCTCAACACCACGATCGGATACCAGGTGCTCGGACAAGGAGCGCGCGGCACCTTCGGCACCACCCATGACCTCAGGTCAATATCGCGGAGTTACATAGGCGAAGCGCATGGCTAGCCGATCGCGCGCAAGATAACGAGGTAGTCGCGGCCATCGGGCCCCTCAAGCACCTCGGCGCGACGCGCATGGCGCTCAGCCAGAGTGGTCCAACTGCTCGAGCGCAGGGGCCGCCCTGGAGCAAGATCGGCTTCGGGGCCAAGCTCGGGGTCAGCCCAGGTACGTTGACTCAAGGAGTGAATCACGATGACTCCCCGACTCCCCGTCACGCGATCCATCTCTTCGATCAATTGATCGCGCTGCGGTGCATCAAGCGCTTCAATGACGCCGCTGACCACAATGGCAGAAAGTGAGCGCTTCGCGCAGGCCTTCAAGTGTTGACGAGGACTATCGGTCCTTAGGTCCAAGTTGGCTTGACGAGCTTGAACACTGCTGCCGAGCCGCGGGTCAAGACCGTAGGCATCGACACCGTCATTGACCATGGCCTCAACGAGCCACCCATCGCCGGAGGCGAGGTGCAGGACTCGGCCGCCGACGCCACGTGCGATAGCAAGAACGGGAGCAGTCCACCAGGCCGCTAACTCATT
>CAZTQJ010000232.1:0-2725 GCA_964615615.1 uncultured Acidimicrobiaceae bacterium | reverse complement strand
TGCGGCGAAGTCCAAGGTGCTGCTCTACCTGCTGCTCACCATCGCTCCCTTCGCTGTGGTCTCACCCATGCTGGGGCCCCTCATCGATAGGTCTCAAGGGGCGCGACGCATCATGGTGGCCATTGCTGCCTTGGGTCGCGCGGCGCTCTGCCCGCTGATGGCTAGGGATATTCACTCCCTCATGCTCTTCCCTGAGGCCTTTGGCGTGCTGGTGCTCTCCAAGCTCTACCTCGTGACCAGAGGCGCCCTGGTGCCGGAATTGGCAGCCTTGGAGCCCAGTGATGGTTGGGCTCCGGTTGAAGAGGATCAGAGCGAAACAGCTAGCCACGGATTCGCCGGCTGGAATGCCCAACTCACCCTGCTCGGCACCTTTGCCGGCTTTGCAGCATCGATTCCCGGTGTCGCGCTCTTAAAGGGCATAGGGGCCCCGGCAGTGCTGTGGTTTGACGTGCTGGTCTTTCTTGGGGCAGGGGTGGCTGCTTTCAGACTTCCGAGCCTGCGCGGACGCTCATCGCAGGGCAGTGCTGACGAAGAAGCTTGGGGTGAAGTGGAGCGTGAGCTTGTCGCCTTGTCCCCGGTGGCGCATCCTGAGGTGATTTTCGCGCTGTCAGCGAATGCAATTTTGCGCGGCGTCACGGGCTTTTTGATGTTCATGCTGGCCTTTGATCTTCGCCGTATGGGTGCGTCGCTTTTTTGGTTTGGTCTCATCTTGGTGGGAAGCGGTGTGGGTGCGCTCCTTGGCCTCGCTGGAGTCACTCGGCTAGCGCGAAGAATGACCGAGCAATTGCTGCTCGTGCTCTCGCTCATCATGGTGAGCCTGGGGGCAGTCGCAGCCGCCTATTGGGGAAGCTTGGCAGGAGAGGTCTTCCTCGCAGCCGTGATTGGTGCCGCCGGCGCCATAGCCCAGCCCTCCTTCGACGCACTGATCCAGGCCTACGTGCCTCAGGCTGGCCAGGGCAGAGCCTTCGCCAAGTTCGCTACCCGTCAGCAGCTGATTTGGGTTATCGGCGCACTCATCCCCGTGGCTTTCGCGATTCCCATCGTCCCCGGGGACATCGCCATTGCCGTCATCTCCTTCAGCGGGATGTTGGCCTATGTGATTGGCAGGGTTTCCATGAGAGGCCAAGCGCTGCCAACCCTCTTTGATCCAGGACTTGAATAACGGGGCGAAAGCCCTTAGCCGAGTTTGGCTTCGAGGGCGTCCACCGCAGCATTGAGCTCAGCGGGAACGCGATCACCAAAGCTGGCGAAGTGCTCACGGATGAGCGGAACTTCAGCCTTCCAATCGGCTTCATTGACTTCTAGCAAGACGTCCATGTCAGCCTCGGAAACATCGAGACCATCGACGTTGATGGCACCCTTGGCGGGGACATAGCCAATGGCGGTCTCGATGGCTTCGCCGCGACCGGCAACACGCTCAAAGACCCACTCGAGTACGCGTGAGTTCTCGCCATAGCCTGGCCAGAGCCAACGGCCCTCGTCGTCCTTGCGGAACCAGTTCACATAGAAGATCTTGGGCAGGTTCTCAGGTTTACCCGCAGCTCCGACCTTCACCCAGTGGGCGAAGTAGTCAGCCATGTTGTAGCCACAGAAGGGCAGCATGGCGAAGGGGTCACGGCGCAGGTTGCCCACCGCTCCAGCGGCGGCTGCGGTGGTCTCTGAAGCCATGATGGAGCCGAGGAATACTCCGTGGTTCCAGTCAAAGGATTCAAAGACCAGGGGAATCACACTGGCGCGACGTCCACCAAAGAGGATGGCGGAAATGGGAACACCTGCGGGGTCTTCCCACTCTGAAGCAATGGCGGGGTCCTGGGCTGCAGGCGTGGTGAAACGCGCATTGGGGTGAGCAGCTGGTGTCCCCTTTTCGGGAGTCCAGTCCTCGCCCTTCCAGTCAGTGAGCTTCGCGGGGAGTTCTTCACTCATGCCTTCCCACCAGACGTCACCGTCAGGAGTGAGGGCAGTGTTGGTGAAGATGGCATTGGCCTCAACCGAGAACATGGCGTTGGGGTTGGTGTGCATGTTGGTGCCAGGGGCAACACCAAAGAATCCAGCCTCGGGGTTGATCGCGTAAAGGCGACCATCGGCACCGAACTTCATCCAGCAGATGTCATCGCCAACGGTCTCAACCTTCCAGCCCGGCAGGGTGGGGATGAGCATGGCGAGGTTGGTCTTGCCACAGGCCGAAGGGAAGGCACCGGTGACGTACTTGGTCTCACCCTGAGGCGAGGTCAACTTCAAGATGAGCATGTGCTCAGCAAGCCAACCGGCATCACGGGCCATGACCGAAGCGATGCGCAGAGCAAAGCACTTCTTGCCAAGGAGAGCATTACCGCCGTATCCGGATCCGTAGGAAATGATCTCGCGGCTTTCGGGGAAGTGGACGATGTACTTGTTCTCGGCATCGCAGGGCCAGGCAACGTCAGCCTGTCCTTCGGTGAGGGGAGCGCCCACGGAGTGCAGGCAGGGGACGAAGTCGCCATCGTCAGCGAGGAGGTCGAGGACACCTTGACCCATGCGGGTCATGATGCGCATGGAGACGGCAACGTAGGGGCTGTCGGTCAACTCAACACCGATGTGGGAGATGGCTGAACCCAGGGGACCCATAGAGAAGGGGACGACGTACATCGTGCGGCCCTTCATGCAACCATCGAAGAGATCCTTCAAGACGCCACGCATCTCAGATCGGAAGAGCGTCGTGTAGGGAAAGAGTGTTCAGAGCCGTGTA
>CAZTQJ010000231.1:0-2732 GCA_964615615.1 uncultured Acidimicrobiaceae bacterium | reverse complement strand
CTTGAGTTGCTGAGGGCCCAAGGGGCGAGTCTTCCCAATGTCGCCGTGCTTGACGTAAGGCTTCCGGGCATATCCGGGGTTGAACTCTGCCGTGAAATTAAAGCGCTGAATCGTGCCACCAAGTGCATCATGCTCACTTCCTATACCGATGATGAGGCCCTTGCCATGGCGGTCATGGCTGGAGCTGATGGCTATCTCTTAAAAGATGTGGCTGGTGATGAGCTGCTCGGTCATATCCACCGCGTCAATGCAGGTGGCTCGCTGCTCGATCCCGCCCTTGTTGCTCCCGTCATTGCCAGAGTAAAAGCAGCTGCCGCGGAAGCTGAGACCTTAGAAGAGCTCTCCACCCAAGAGCGTAAGGTGCTCGACCTCTTAGCCGAAGGCATGACAAACCGACAGATTTCCGAGAAGCTCTTCCTTGCTGAAAAGACGGTGAAGAACTATGTATCTAACCTGCTGGCCAAACTTGGGCTTTCTCGACGCACTGAGGCCGCAGTCTTCCTGACCAGGATTCGCGACCGAGGCCAGTCGGAGTTCTAGATCTCGTAACCCGCAGCCTCAATCGCTGCAAGCAATGCATAGCGAGCCGAAACCGGGTCCCCAAAATTTTCCGGGCCTGCTTGAAGCCCTAGAGCTTCGCAGAGGGTGAGTAGGGCAATGTCATGACGAAGTTCCACCGTAAGGCGTTTGGTCACTGTTGTCTGGCAGAGGCGAGCAAGTTCGTTTTGACCCAGACGAAGGCGTTCCATAACGATCTCTCGAGAGGGCGCCGCTGCCCCCCTGGGCTCTCTCGACCAGATGTAGCCGAGCAATTCACTGTAAAGACTCACCTTGGAGGCTTACCGACTTTGCGCCCCTCGCGTTAGGGCCATTGGTCCCCTAGCTCAGGGCCTGGCAGAGTTCAGCGAGGTCTTGGTCGCTGGCTGCATAGGGAAAAAAGATCGCCAGACGATCGGCATACCAAGCAAATCGCTGCTGAAGCTCGGTCGCAACTTCTTGGGGGCTCCCCACTACGGCGAGCTGACTGAGCATCTTGTCTGAAACCTTCTCGGCCAGCTCGGTAAAAGCCATGGCCCTGGCGAGTTCTGCAAACTCTGGATAGCGATGAGCTTCACCTATGGATTCTAAGACAGGTCGATAGGCCTTCGTCGAGGCGTAGAAACCGAGTAAACCCTTCGTGGCAAATATGGCCTTCTCCAGCTCCTCATGGCCACTCGCCACGGCAACAATTGCTCCCGTGACCACTTCAACATCGCTTCGTAAGCGTCCCGAACTCACCAGCCCTCGCGTGAAGGCCGGCGCTGAAATCTCTTCGAGATAGTTTTTCGACATAAAAGGAAGCGTGGTCAAGCCATCTGCAACTTTTCCCCCAAGCTCGGTCATCTGGGGGCCAAGAGCACCCAGGATGATGGGAGGTGGAGGAAAGCCAGATTGAGGAGGCGTAAACATAGGCGTCATCAGCGTGTGTTTATAGAAAGGGCCCTCGTGCTGCAGACGAGCACCGGTGCTCCAGCTTGAAAATATTGCCTTGAGTGCAGCGATGAAATCCTCCATGCGTGCCACCGGCTTGGACCACTCCAGACCAAATCGCCTACTGATGTGAGGACCAACTTGGGGAGCTATCCCGAGGCGAAAACGCCCGCCACTTAATGCCTGAAGATCAAAGGCCGCATGGGCTAGGTGAATCGGGTTTCTGGGGAAAGCAATAGCAGCATTAGTCATGAGATCTAGCGATCTCTCCGCTGTAGTAGCCAAGAAGAGCGCGGCAAAAGGGTCATGAGGACCTTCGGCGGTAAACACACCCGAAACTCCGAGTTCAGCAAGCTTGGCGATCTTGGCGGGAACATTGGCCAGCGCCGTGTCCATGATTGCTACATCAATGCGCACGTCGCCTCCTTCGCAAAGTTAAGAACAGGCGCAAAAGCCTTGTCACCAAGCAATCTGACCATAGCCTCGTGCGAGGCGAACAAGGGGCCAGATCTCACCGTTAGAACAGAGGGGCCATGTTTGTCTGCCTATTTTTTGCTGATTCCTATCTCGTGGGCCTAGGGGCCGTTGTTGCCCTCGTTGTATATCCATCCTTCAAGGCCGTAGGACTCGACGAATGGCAAACATTTCACGAGCGCCATAGTCGATCAATCAGCTGGGCCGTCGGACCGATCTGGTTGCTCCAAGGCATCCTGAGTGCCATATGGATTCTTCAAGGGCCGGACCGCGCCTTGGCCATAGGGCATGGATTATTCGCGCTGTCGGGCGTTTTAGTAACCATCTTTGCTGCAGTACCCCAACACGAGGTGATCAGCAAAGAACGAACTTTGAGCAAACTCCAAAAGCTTCAGTTCTGGCACTACATGCGAAGTCTGTCCTGGCTTGCTGCGACAGTCTTCGCTTCACTGATGCTTAACTCGCGCAACTAGCCAGCCACAGGGAAGCGCATTCCCGGCAGGTCGGAAAAGTTACCCCGCCCTCACGTAAGTTTCGGTTTGGCTGATAGTCCAACTCCTTCTTCAACGAGGTGCTGGTCCGCAGTAGCGATTCGCGCTCCTCAGCGGGGCGTCAAGATTGTTACGAGGGCGGCGTAGGTAAATTCTGTCCAACTCTCATCGGGCTTCGAGATTGGATCAAGATCAGAGAGGAGTCGGCCCAGGGAGAGGCCTAAAAACCAAGCCGCAAATTCCCTTGCATCGATTTCCGCGTTCATTATTCCCTGCTGCTGTAGTTGTGCCAAGGTC
>CAZTQJ010000230.1:0-2738 GCA_964615615.1 uncultured Acidimicrobiaceae bacterium | reverse complement strand
CGCTCTTCCGATCTGAAAAAGCGCCAACCAAGAGTCTCTTTGCCAATATGCGTATGCCCTATACCGAAGCCCTCTTGCAATCGACGCCCAAGATTGAGAATCCCAGCCACACCAGGCTGCAGACCATTCCCGGTAATCCTCCTGACCTTTCCAAGATTTCCGAAGGCTGCAGCTTTGCACCCCGTTGCGCCTATGTCACCGAACAGTGCAGAACTCAAACTCCCCCACTGCGCCAAAATGGCACGGATAGCACGCACCACTTCGCCTGTTGGAATCCCCTTGGGACCGAGGCCTAGGGATGGGACCTGAAATGGAAAATTTGCTTGAGGTCAAGGCCATTGAGGTCAACTTCACCAAGGGTCGCGAAACGCTTCAGGCGGTTGCTGGGGTTAGCTTTCATGTTGTTGAGGGAGAGACTCTCGGCCTTGTCGGCGAGTCGGGTTGTGGCAAATCAACCACTGGTCGCGCCATTGTCCAAGTGAACCCAGCTTCCAGCGGATCGGTACTGTTCCAGGGCCAAGACCTCGCGAAACTCTCTCGCTCAGAGTTGCGCAAGGCTCGCATTGGCATGCAGATGATCTTCCAAGATCCCATTTCCTCGCTCAACCCACGCAGGCGCGTCCGTGACATTGTTCGCGAGCCACTGGACATCTGGGAAATCGGCACAGACCAAGAGCGCCAGACGAAGGTCGACCAGATGCTCAGAGATGTCGGTATTGACCCAGAGACTTCTGGGGACCGCTATCCCCGTGAGTTCTCGGGAGGCCAATGCCAGCGCATCAGCATTGCGCGCGCGCTCATCATGGAGCCCAAGTTGCTGATCTGCGATGAAATGGTTTCAGCGCTGGACGTTTCTGTTCAGGCGCAGATCCTCAATCTGCTTGAAGACCTCAAGGAACGCTATGGGCTCACCCTGGTGTTCATTGCTCACGACTTAGCGGTGGTGAAGAATGTCAGCGATCGCGTAGCGGTGATGTATCTCGGCCGCATCTGCGAAACCGCTCCATCAGAGGATCTCTACCGCAGTCCACGGCATCCCTACACGGCTGCCCTGCTGAATTCGATCGTGGAGCCAGATCCTGAGTCTCCCATTGCCGTAGCAACGGTCATCGGGGAGCCACCGAGTCCCATTAACCCGCCTTCAGGATGCCGCTTTCGCACCCGCTGCCCGATCGCCCAGGACCGCTGTGCGCAAGAGAGCCCGGAACTCAGGGAAACCTCGCCTGGCCACGCAGTGGCCTGTCACTTCCCTTTAAACAACTAAAGCAGTTCCTCTAGGTTCTGAAACCTAGAGGAACTGCCAAGTTTTCTTTCTACAAGCTTTCGCTGTCTTCAGTTGCTGGGACTGCTTCTTCAACTGCTGCAGCTACCTCGACAGGAGCCTCTGGGGCTTCCTCGCTGGCGGCAGGCTCTTCGGCGCTTACCGCTCCTCCTTCAGCATCCGCCGCGGGAGCTGCTTCTGCGTACTCCGCCCAGGCTGCCTGGCTCTCGTTGTCAGGCGTGAACTCCGCCTCAAAGCCAGTACCGATGTAGTTGCCCTCGGCGTCGTAGGCGTGCTCTCCGAAGGCCTCACGGTACTCCTCGGAAACCTCTCCACCATCGGCAGCTTGCTTGATGGATAGTGAGATGCGTCGACGCTGAATGTCGATCTCAATGATCTTGACCCACAGCTCTTCACCGGGAGACACCACCTGGTCAGGACTGTCGACGTGGTGCGATGCCATCTCGGAGATGTGCACGAGGCCTTCGATGCCGTCGCCAACCTGAACGAAGGATCCGAAGGGAACCAACTTGGTGATTCGACCGTAAACCAGCTCACCCTCAGAGTGACTCGTGGCAAACTCATGCCAGGGGTCGGACTGAGTCGCCTTCAGCGAAAGGCTGATGCGCTCCTTGTCCAGATCCACATCGAGAACCTCAACCTCTACCTCGTCACCAACAGTGACTACCGCAGATGGATGATCGACGTGCTTCCAGCTGAGCTCGGATACGTGGATCAGACCGTCCATGCCACCCAGGTCCACAAAGGCACCAAAGTTCACGACGGAGGAGATCACGCCGCTGCGGCGCTGTCCGGGCTTGAGATTGTTGAGGAAGTCGCCTCGCTGCTCCTTCTGTGTCTCTTCAAGCCAGGCACGACGCGAAAGCACAACATTGTTGCGGTTGCGGTCGAGCTCGATGATCTTGGCTTCGATCTCTTGGCCAATGTAGGGCTGGAGTTCGCGGACACGACGAAGTTCGACCAGTGAAGCGGGCAGGAAGCCGCGGAGGCCGATGTCAACGATGAGACCACCCTTGACGACTTCAATAACCGGTCCCTTGACCATTTCGCCGCGCTCTTTGATCTCTTCGATGGTGACCCAAGCACGCTCGTACTGGGCGCGCTTCTTGGAAAGAACCAGGCGTCCTTCCTTGTCTTCCTTCTGGAGGACGAGGGCTTCGATCTCTTCTCCGAGCGAGACAATCTCGCGCGGGTGAAGGTCGTTGCGGATAGAGAGTTCGCGGACTGGGATAACACCCTCGGATTTGAATCCGATGTCCAACAGGACTTCATCAGCCTCAATCTTGACTACGGTCCCCTTGACGAGGTCTCCGTCATCAAAGGCGATGAGCGTAGTAGTGAGCTTCTCTTCAAGCTCGTTTTCACTCAGATCATCAAGGGTGATCTGCCGTGGGTGGTAAGTACCGTCTGGGTCAAAAGTACCTATTGCCTCGTTAGAGAGGAGCGGTGAGGTGGT
>CAZTQJ010000229.1:0-2800 GCA_964615615.1 uncultured Acidimicrobiaceae bacterium | reverse complement strand
GATAGCTTCAGGTGACTGGAGTTCAGACGTGTGCTCTTCCGATCTCTCAAACGCACAGCCCTCTTTGGTGACGGCTGGTTGCCTCAAGGTACCAAGCGTGCTGACCTTGCCGGCCAGATCGGATACATCCGAGAACTGCGGGCTGAGCATCGTGGCGGAGCGCCCCTAGACATCGGCACCATCGCCGAGCCCGTGCACACGCTCTCTGCTCCAGGGGCAAGTCCCAGCATCGATCCCAGCAAGTACTTCCTTATGGGCAGTGCCGAGGAGGTCGCTGAGAGCCTGCGTGAGCTTGTGGCTCTCGGGGTGAATCACCTACAGATCCCCTTTAGGGCCAGTTCGGTCGGGGATTACCTCGAGCAGATACAGCGTTTTGGGGAAGAAGTCTTCCCCTTGGTTCTAAGTTAAGAGTTCGTCTACAAGACGAAGAGGTCAGGAGACAAAAGATGGCTGAGCACGTAGAAGAGAATCTGTTAATTGGTGGCTCATGGGTCAAGGCCGGAGGCGGCACCTATGAAATCATCAACCCGGCGACCGAAGAGCTCGTAGGTCTTGCACCCAACGCCACGGCTGCTGACGCTCACGCCGCAGCTGCTGCGGCCAAGGCTGCGCTTCCTGCTTGGAGTGCCAAGAGTTTTGAGGAGCGCTCGGCGCTGCTCTCAAAGGCTGCTGCTGCACTGCGCGCAAAGGGCTCAGAGCTGGTCCCCCTCGTCATTGCCGAAACCGGTGCCACCTTGTCTGTGGGATCGCGCATGCAGGTACCTATCACCGCCGACCGTTTTGACCGTTACGCGCGCGACCCTCGCAATGTGCTCCAGACTCCCTTGCTCCCCCAGATTGCTCAGGGAACCGCTCTCGCTCCTGGCGGCGTTATCGGAGGCATGGTCAACCGCGTGCCCGTAGGCGTCGTGGCCTGCATTACCTCCTACAACTTTCCCCTTGTCAACATGGCGGGAAAGGTTGCGCCAGCCCTCGCGGCGGGCAACACCGTGGTCATTAAGCCTGCCCCTCAGGATCCGCTAGCCATCGTGGAGTTCTGTCGCATCCTCGATGAGGTCGGCTTTCCTCCCGGCGTCATCAATCTCGTTAATGGTTCGGGTGCCGAAGCTGCGGCCGCCCTCGTTGACTCTGAAGATGTCGACATGGTTTCTTTCACCGGCTCCACCCAAGTCGGCTGCTCTATTGCGTCAACTGGTGGCCGCACCATGAAGCGGCTGCTGCTTGAGCTTGGCGGAAAGGGTGCAGCCCTCGTCACCGAGGACGCCGATATGAAGGCGGCCATCACCTGCATCGCTTCCACCTGGGGTTTCCACTCCGGCCAGATTTGCACTGCACCCACCCGGGCGGTCATCCACCGCTCCATCTTTGACCAGATGGTGGAGATGCTTGCTGGTGCAGCCAAGCACTTGAAGGTGGGACCACCAACCGAGAAGGACACCGTAGTTGGACCACTGATCTCCGCAGCCCAGCGCGACCGTGTGATCGCCCACATCTCTACCGTGCCCGAAGACGGCGGTTCCATTGTGGTTGATGGTCGTGATGCTGGCATGGATAAGGGTTTCTACGTCGCCCCCACCTTGGTGACCGGTTCTAACCAGATGCGTGCAGCCAGAGAAGAGATCTTTGGACCTGTGGTCACCGCCATCCCCTATGACGACATTGAAGAGGGCATTGCCATTGCCAACGACACGCCCTTTGGCCTCTACGACTACGTCTTCTCTGCTGATGGTGGAAACGCCATGCGCATTGCCAAGCTGCTGCGCGCCGGCCATGTCGGTATTAATACTGCGCAACGCAACCACGATGCACCCTTCGGTGGGTTCAAGATGTCGGGAGTTGGTCGCGATGGCGGGGACTACGGTCTCCTCGCCTATTCAGAGATCCAGTCACTGATCTGGTCAGCCTAGGAACGACATGGAATTTCCTCACGAGCCCTTGCCCAAGCAGGGAATTCCCACTTCCGACGTTCTTGAACGCCTCGCCGCAGCAAAAGTTAACGACAAGGATTGGGCGGGGGGTCGCGTCTTCTCGCTCGTTTATGACGCGGGTCCAGAAATTCACGAACTCCACGGTGAGGCCCTCAAGCTCTACTCGGCAGAAAATGGGCTCAACGTCTTAGCCTTCCCCTCTATTGGGCTGCTTTCTCACGATCTCGTGAGGATTAGCGCCTCATTACTCGGAGCTGACGATCCAAGATCCCCCGAAGGCATCACTGGCCACCTCACCAGTGGTGGCACGGAGAGTCTGCTGTGGGCCATGAAAGTAGCCAGAGACGAGGGCTACGCCAGAGGCATCAAACGACCCAAGGTCATTGCCTCAACATCGACACATGCAACCCTCACTAAGGCCGTCGACCTCTTTGGCATTGATTTGCTTCGCGTTCCGGTCGATCCCATCAGTTTTAAGGCTGACCTTTCTGCCATGGCCGCCGCCATAGATGATGCGACCATCATGCTCGTGGGTTCTGCTCCTTCTTACCCCCAGGGAGTCATCGACGACATCAGTGGCTTAGGCCAACTCGCCCTTAAGCACGATCTGCTCTTGCATGTTGATGGCTGCCTCGGAGGCTGGCTTCTGCCCTTCCTCGAGCGCCTCGGCCATGTTGACACTCCTTGGAACTTCACCGTTCCTGGCGTTACTTCTATTTCCGCCGACCTTCATAAATACGGCTACAGCTCCAAGGGCGTCTCCGTTGTCCTCTATGCCAACGCTGACCTTGCTCGCAGGCAACTCTTCTTGACTGATGACTGGCTAGATCGGAAGAGCACACGTCTGAACTCCAGTCACCTGAAGCTATCTC
>CAZTQJ010000228.1:0-2808 GCA_964615615.1 uncultured Acidimicrobiaceae bacterium | reverse complement strand
GGCATCTTCTCCTGCTTCGCGTTCACGGCGCCGTGGTCCCACAATGGCAAGAATGCCCCCGAGGCCAACGACCAGCCCGCCCGCCCAGATCCAGGGGATGAGCGGCTCAACACTGACCCCAATGGCCACCGCACCAGCTGAGAGATTCGGTGAGACCTGAGGACCAGAGACGCTGCCTGCTTGGCCAATGGCGTCGAGCGTGAGGTAGATGTCGCCACGCCACGAGGAATCAATCGCTGGTGTTCCTACTGCCGCAGATGATGAGCCGCCGAACTGGTTAACGGCTGGGCCAAAGGCCTTCCCATCAATCTTGATCACCGCCACGGTTGAGTTGCGCTGGGGGCTGCGAATTTCACGAAGTCCCGTGAAGCGAAAATGGTGACCAGCGAAGTTTCGTGATTCCTGCGGGTGCAAAGTCAGTTCGCCGCGTTGGACATAGCTCGTGGCCGCCACAATTCCCGTAGCCAAGATCACTATGCCTAGGTGCACCACCATTCCCCCACTCGTGCGACCGCTGAAGGCCAAAAGGACTGAATCCCCGCGTCGGCGAGCAAGGCTGACTTGGCGCGCGAGTGTTCGCAACGCGCTACCGGCTGCGACCATGCCCAGCCAAAAAGCGCTAAGGGGCGCCAGGCCACGCACACCAAAGATGACCAGGACGGCAAGCAGCAGGCTCGCAATCCATACCGAAGTTTCCAGTCGTTGCCAGATGGTCGCAAGATCAGCAACCCGCCAGCTCAATACGGGAGCCACGGCCATCAGCATCAACAAGAACAGCCCCACCGGCACCGCAACCGCTGAGAAGTAGGGCGCACCCACGGTCACTTGACTGCCATTCAGCGCTTCATAGGCAAGGGGGAAGAGGGTGCCAAGCAGAACCACCAGGGCAAAACCCACAAAGACCAAATTGTTGAGGACAAAGGCGCCCTCTTTGGAAAGACCTGAGTCAATCCCTTGGGGCGAACGCAAGCGATCGCCACGCCAGAGCAGGAGTCCAAAACCCGTGCCGACAGCCACCGCAAAAGCAGAGATCAAGATCGGCCCCAGGGAAGAGGCCGAAAACGCATGCACCGACTCGATGATGCCCGAACGCGTGAGGAAGGTTGCCAGCAGGGTGAGCGAAAAAGCAGCGATAGCCAGGCAGAGATTCCACACCCGAAGCAGCCCGCGTCGCTCTTGCACCACAAGCGAATGCACCAGTGCAGTGCCGCAGAGCCAAGGCAGCAGGGCGGCATTTTCTACAGGATCCCAACCCCAGAAGCCTCCCCAACCCAGCACCTGATAGCTCCACCAGGCACCGAGCACGAGACCAAGGCTGAGCAGTGTCCAGGTGAACACGGTCGCGCGGCGCACCGTGACCAGCCAAGGCTCATCAACCCTTCCGGTGACCAACATCCCAATCGCAAAGGCGAAGGGAACGGAGAAGCCGACCATGCCCGTGTAGAGCAGTGGCGGGTGGATGGCCACAAGGGGATTGTTTTGGAGCAAGGCATTCGGCCCTGCTCCCGTCACTGGCCTCACGCCCACGACCAGCTGGAAGGGATCAGCTGGTCCAAGCATGAGCAGGAAGAAAAAGGCGGTGATCACCATCATCACCAACACGGCGATCCGCGTGACCTGGTCGTCTCGCCTATCGCGCGTCGCACGCACCACCAAAGCCGTAGCTGCCGCCATGGCCAGCGCCCAGAGCAGGATGGATCCTGCGAGCGCTGACCACATGCCCGTGATGGAGTAAATCAGCGGCGTGACCTTGGCGTTATTTGCCGCAACGTAAACCAGGGAGAAGTCGTGCGTGATGAGCGCTCTTTGCATGCCAAAGGTGGCGAGCAATGCGCCAGCTAAGGCGACCATGGGCAAGAGGGCGAAGGGGATGACATCAAGCTCAGCCCCCTGGGCCTTGGAGCGAAGCGACCAGAGTAAGAGCAATGCACCAAGTATTGAAGCGGTGAAGGCAAGCCACACGCCAAGGTGGCCGAGGAGGGCATTCACCTAGCGCACCGACCCATCCTTGGCCTTCACCCGCTTCGGATGAGCGGCGATGTAGTTCTGCGAATGCTTCACCATGAGGGAATCAGAAAGAAAGATCATTGACCCTTGTGGCCCGAAGTGCCCAATAGCAACCACAGGAATGCCCGCTTTGAACAGCTCCGGCGGAGAGCCGGTATTCACCACCTTGACCAGTTGGCCACCTTCGCTGAGCGAAAAGCGGGCGCCCTCATTCGTGCGCTTGACACTGCCCTTCACCACCCTGCCTTCGAGTCTGATAGTCGAAGTTCCTAACTTGGCGCGTTGTGAAACGGCTTGAGAAACCGTCTCGAAGTAATTCAAGGAACTAGAAAGTCCCAGCCACAGCAGGCCTCCGATGGCGACAAGGAGAATTCCGAGCACCAAGTAGAGACGACGACCTGAATTCGACCGTGGCCGTTCCTCAGCTGTTCTTGGACTGAGTGAGTCGGTCACCGAGATCCACCGCGACGATGGCGAAGGATGAGATTGATCGCGTAGCTAGCCAGCACGACGGCAGAGCACAGGTAACCGGCAATGACGTAACTCATGAGGCGCTCTGTTCACTGGTCTCGGCACGACGTTCACGAATTGCCTCATCGAGTTCGCTGCGAGCTTGGTTGGCCTGCCGCTTTTCAATCGCAAAGCGCAGTGCGACCATCCATACAAAGAGGAGGGTGAAGGCCACAAAACCGAGCAAGAGGGTCCATGCCATCGAGCCATGAATAGTGGGATGCAACTTGGCGTTGAGCACCGTCGCGCTTTGGTGCAGGGTCTGCCACCACAGCACGGAGAAGTGAACGA
>CAZTQJ010000227.1:0-2823 GCA_964615615.1 uncultured Acidimicrobiaceae bacterium | reverse complement strand
TCCGAGGCGGTGGGTGAAGAGGCCCTCGCCAAACTTCTGACCCTGTGCAATCTGGGGAACGAGGTGTGACCAGGTGCTCGGGATCGCAGCAGTGGCTGCCCTCAGGGTGATGCGCTTTAAGAAGACCATACCCATGGGGAAGGGTGCAGCCATGGAGAGATTGACGCCAATCACACTGGTTGTTCCTGATGGGCCAGTCGCCATCACCGCATCAGAGACCGTCTGATCGAGGCCAATGCACTCGATGACCGATGCTGCCCCTTGACCGCCCGTGGCTTCAAGGATGCGCGCCACGGCGAGTCCATCGGCGTTGGAAATCGGGATGGCTCCACGCGCCTCAGCACGGCTGAGCCGCTCATCAAGCAGGTCCACGCAGAAAATCCGATCAGGGCTGTAGAGCTTGGCGCATTCGATGGCCAGAAGGCCCACCGGACCGGCGCCAATGACCGCCACGCTGCCGCCAGGGGAAATCGCTGCCATGGATGCACCGAGATAGGCGGTGGGGAGGATGTCTGTGAGCAACAAGGCCGTGTCATCGTCCACGGCATCGGGAATCTTGAGACAAAAGGCATCAGCTACGGGCACGGCGAGTGCTTCAGCCTGTCCTCCGGGGCAGTCAGGAATGGTACCTATGGCAGTCGTGGCATTGGCGCTGCAGGCAACGGGGTCACCATTGCGACAGGGCCCACACCAGCCACAGCCAATAACTCCGGAGACCAAGACGCGGTCGCCTAGGCGGAAATTTCGCACCTCGGGCCCTAGCTCGGCGATGGTGCCGATGACCTCATGACCTGGCCGTATGGCCTCGCCACCCATGGCGCCATGGAGGATGTGGAGGTCGGAGCCACAGATGGCACTTTTCTCGACGGTGACGATGACTCCATCGGGACCAGGGAGAATGGGGTCAGGGACGGTCTCGAGTGAAACAAGTCCGCCTTCTCGAATCACGGTTGCTCGCATAAAGGGCAAACTACACCGAGGAAGCCCAAGGGCGGGTTTGCTCTAGCCGTGCTTGTCCTTGCGCTCACTCAGCGCGCGTGAGGCTGTCTTCGTCTTCTGGCAGGCTGCCCTGATCTTCACTGACTAAGTCAGCCGGAGAAAGCTCCTGCTTTCGCGAAGCCCTGGGGAGTAGTCGATCAATCACGATGATGCCCCCAACGAGCAAGCTGCTGCCAAGACTAAAGCGGAAGCGATCATTTTCACCAAGTTCGAGCAGGCTGGCTTCTAGGAAAACCATCAAGACGACGAGCCAGAGGTATGCCAAGAAGGCCAGCATCTTCTTGTCACGTCGACGTTCCCAGGCGATCCAGGGAATGCCAATCAAGAATAAAAGCTCCATGAAGACTTCGGTGAAGGATATTTGTGCGATGGGAGGGGTGATCACGACACCACCAAAGTGCACCCAAGATCCCGGAGCCTCTGCCTGCATGCTGAGGCCAATGATGCCGTCGTAGGCGTTTAGGTACTTGGTCATTGCAGGAGTGACGAGTCCGCCCTTTTTGACAAATTCCTTGTAGGCCTGAAATTGAGGAGTTGGCGTGGAGACGAAAAAGAATTTGCCTCCTTTGAGTATAAAATTTTCACTCGTGGGGGTAAACCAGATTGCCACGCTCTTTTTAACATTGTGAAGGTAATGGCTAGGCGAATTGAGGATGGAGTGAATGTCTTCCCTTAGGAGTGCGCTGGAGACTTGCAGATAAGCCTCGTTATTCCAGTTGACTTCCCCCTTAGATTTTTCAAACTGATCAAGAGCCTTGATGCCAGTATGCGGCTCATGGATCTTGATTCCGGGATAATAGTTAAGTGCAGTAAATCCGGGGCTTAAGGCCACCGTGCTGAGTTTGTGCTCAGTAATGAGTTGGCGCATTCGCGCGGGTGGGATATTCAGCAGGGCAATTCTCGAAATGTTCATTCCTGCCCAGCTCGAGGTGGATGGAGATCCAAAAAGGATCAGATTTTTCGCGTACCAGCCACTGACTAGCAAGACGGGTATCAAGGCTGCGAGCAGGACCGATTTCCAGGGCAGGCGAGCCAGCGCGAGGACTGCACCAAGGCCGAGGAGCATTAAGGGGAACTGATACTGGGAATCAAAGAGAATGGCTAGGGAATTGACGCTAAAGAAGGCGACTCCCCATCGTGGACGCTGCGTTTTGAGGTAACGCAGGAGGCATAAGAGCGAAACGGAAATTAAGGCTGCGGTCCAGTAGGCGTAGAAGAAATAATTTGAGTAAAGCAGCCATGCAGGATCCAAGACGATGCCAATCCCGACTGCGCAGAGCACTAACCAGCGTCTGATTTCAAGATCACGAAGCAAAAGGTAAGAAGCACAGACCGTGGCAAAGCCAATCAAGAGCGAGCTGACGTAGGCAAACGGAACCTTGGTGCCATGAGGCAGATGCAACATGAAAGCCGTAGCAAGGTTGTAGCCGGGAGGCTGTGAGTGGAGGTAAAGCAGCGACGTAAAGAGATCCTCGCGCAGCAGTTTGGGGTCAAGCAGGTGCATGTCCCAGCCGTTACGAGCTGCCCAAATGTTGTAGCTGACCCCTGCGAAAACCGTAACGATGAGCCTTACGATGAGGTAACTGGCACAGAGGATGACGAGGTCACGACGGATGGCCTGGCGCTGTGTTTGATTATCAGCCATCGTTAGCCCTATCTCTCTCCTCAAGCCAAGGCAACAGCGCTTGCTGGGCTTGGATGAATGGTAGCAAGGCAGAGTCGACGGGGCTCGAAATTGTCTGCGGCATCGCTTTAGGTCCTCATCAATGATCTGCTCGTCAGCTTTGGCAGGGAGCACGCCCCGTGCTTCGCTTGAAGGGCGGT
>CAZTQJ010000226.1:0-2829 GCA_964615615.1 uncultured Acidimicrobiaceae bacterium | reverse complement strand
CCCCATGCCAGAGTCCAGTGCACCGTCAGGAGCCCTCTTGGCGTAACGACGCTGAAGGATCCCAAGGCCAGCCACCAGTTCCCCCCTGCGATAGCGACGCTCGATTCGCTTATGGCTTTCGGTCATCATTTTCTTTGACTGCACTGCGCGAGCTCCATATCGATCAGCCTGATCATCACGTTGAAGGAGTTCTTCTTCATGGCGTGCTTTGAGCGGCTCCAATGACTCTTCCATCGCCGCCAGTAGCTCCTTGGCAAGTGCAGAACAGGCTGAACCCGTTCCATTTAAGCGTTCGGGAACCGAGTCCCAAAGTTCTAATCGGGCCCGGAAGCCAGCATCATCGGCAAGGAGACTGGCCCTGCTCACGCTCCCCATCGAGCAACTGACGATCTTCGCGACTAAGTCAGGGTCAGATACTTTGCGGGAAATGAGATCAGCGAGTTCAGGGTCTGGTACTGGTGGCACACGAATCAAGACACAGCGCGAAATGATGGTTGCGAGTTCAGGGGGTAGATCTTCGGCAATCAAAATAAAGGTCGTGCTTGGGGTCGGCTCCTCCAATGTTTTGAGTAAAGCACCTCCAGCAATCCCGCGAGCTTCAATCAGTAACTCGGCGTCAGGAAGTATCAAGATCTTGCGCTTGGCCTCTAAGGGATGCCGTGCTGCGGCTGCGAGTACCTCGTCATGAATCTCTTCTTCAATTCTCCAACTCGCACCTTCATGAGTGAACATCACCACATCGGGATGAACCTTGGCCAAGACTCGCTGGCAGCTGTTGCAGCTGTTGCAGCCACCTGATTCGCAGAGCATTGATGCTGCCATCGACCAAGCAAGGCTCTCTCGCTGCGAACCACTCGGGCCATGAAGTAAATAAGCATGCGAAGGCTGAGCGACGAGCTTTCTGAGTTGCTCGACTAATGCGGCCCGGGCTAGGACGGATTCGAAAACATCACCCACGTGAATCAGTGCCCCAGTGTCGCGAGCGCTGCATCTACGGCCTTATCAAGGTCCTTGCGAGTTGCTTGAGCACGAACAATGACCCAAGCCGGCGAGTTTTTTGCCAGCTCAAGAAAACCATCTCGGACGCGCTCTTGGAAATCGCGCCCCTGTTCGAATCGGTCCGCCGTATCTTGCGTTCCGCGACTGGCCGCCACTACGGGATCAATATCCATAAGAATCACCAGGTCGGGACTCAAACCGCCGGTGGCAAAGTTACAGAGTTGCTGAAGCTCCTCGAGATCAAGTCCACGGCCATAGCCTTGGTAGGCCAAGGTTGAACCTAGGAAGCGATCAGAAACTACGTTCCGGCCAGATGCGAGGGCAGGTTCCACGATCTCCGCCACATGCTGCGCCCTATCTGCCGCCATCAGTAAGGCCTCTGCTCTTTCAGCCAGAAAGGAAGAGCCATCGAGGAGGATCTTGCGCAGGCTCTGGCCCAGTGTGCTTGCTCCAGGCTCAAAAGTGGCCAAGGCATCGAGATGTTTAGCCACGCGGCGAACCTGCGTGGACTTGCCAGAACCATCTATCCCCTCGAAAACGATGAACGCTCCCCTAGGGGTGGTCATCACTCCTCCGAGGCCGGGAGATCCTCGGCAGGGCTATCGGCCTTCAATGTCGCCTTGCTTGCCGACTTCTTCGCCGGGGCTTTCTTCGTGGCTGCCTTCTTCGCCGAAGCCTTCTTGGCTGGGGCTTTCTTCGCAGCTGCCTTCTTCTTAGCTGGCGCCTTCTTCTTAGCGGCTGCCTTCTTTGTGCGCTTCTTGGCTGGCCCCGCCTCTCGGCGGATTGCGAGGAGCTCAAGTGCACGTTCGATCGTGATGGTCTCCACCGAGTCCCCAACACGCAGTGAGGCGTTCGTCACGCCATCGGTGACGTAGGGACCAAAGCGGCCCTCTTTAAGCACAATGGGAAGTTCGCTATCGGGGTCGGGTCCGAGTTCTCGTAGCGGAGGGGCAGCCTGGCCACGACCACGGCGGGTCTTTGGCTGCGCAAATATTGCCAGCGCTTCTTCCATCGTTACCGTGAATATTTGGTCCTCAGTTTCAAGGCTTCGGGAATCAGCCTTCTCGCCCCCGCTCTTACGCAGGTAGGCGCCATAGCGGCCATTCAAGGCTTCGATCAGCTCACCCGTCTCTGGGTCATTGCCAATCTCGCGCGGCTGAGAGAGCAGAAGGAGGGCTTCTTCGAAGGTGACCGTCTCTGGTGTCATGGTCTTAAAGAGCGATGCGGTCTTGGGCTTTTCTTTCCCAACCATCTCGCCAAGCTGCACGTAGGGACCGAAACGTCCAGCCTTCACATAGATCATGGTGTCGCTCTCGGGGTCCATGCCTAGTTCGCGATCAGACTTTGGCGCAGCAAGCAGTTCTAAAGCACGGGCAACTGTGAGCTCATCAGGCAGCGTGTCGTCAGGGATGGAGACGGTGTCCTCGCCGTGCATTAAGTAAGGGCCGAACTTCCCGACTCGAGCAACAATCTCGACTCCGTCTTCATCGGCACCGAGAGAAATTGAGTTGATTGCTCGAGCATCAATCTCGCCCAAGTGCTTCTCGATGGTCTCTTTGAGACCGAAATCAATTGTTTCCCCCGACATGGAACTTTCAATCTCGCCTGAGCGCTCTTTACCAAAGTAGAAACGCGTCAACCAGCGGTCCATGGGAAGGCGACCACCAGCAATTTCGTCAAGGTCGTTTTCCATGGCTGCGGTGAATTCGTAATTCACCAAGTCGGAGAAGTGTTGCTCCATGAGGCTCACGACGGCGAAGGCTACGAAACTCGGAACGATGGCTGAGCCCTGCTTAAAGACATAGCCACGGTCTTGAATGGTGGTGATGA
>CAZTQJ010000225.1:0-2840 GCA_964615615.1 uncultured Acidimicrobiaceae bacterium | reverse complement strand
CTACACGGCTCTGAACACTCTTTCCCTACACGACGCTCTTCCGATCTCGCTCCCGAACTCCGGGCCTACCTCCAAGGATGTGCACAAGAGGCGGGGATCTTGGACAAGACCAGCTTCTCTACGGAAATGCTCAGCGCTAGTTGGGATGCAACTAGCCAGACTTGGCAGGCCTGCTTGCAGACTCCCGATGGTGAAGAGGTCGTGAACGTGGCTGCCATCGTCAGTGCTGTTGGCCAACTCAATCGACCCAAGTTGCCCGCCATAGACGGGCTTGATCGCTTCAAGGGTGAGTCCATGCACTCGGCTGCCTGGCATGAAGGAATAGACCTGAAGGGCAAGCGCGTAGCGGTTGTGGGAAGCGGGGCCAGCGCATTCCAGATCGTTCCCACAATTGCTGATGAGCTTGCTCAACTCACCGTTTTCCAACGTTCCGCACCCTGGATGTTCCCTAACCCCAGTTACCACGATGCCGTGGGCGCCGGGGTTTCTTGGGCCATGCGTCATCTCCCTCACTACGGTCGCTGGTATCGCTTCTTGATCTTTTGGCCGAGTTTTGATGGTGGCCTTGAAGCGATGCGCATAGATCCTGAGTGGCCACATCCCGAGCGCGCCACCAATGAGCTCAATGATGCGGCTCGCCAGATGTTCACCGAGTGGATCCTTTCCCAGGTGGAAGGCGACGAAGAACTCGCTGCAAAGGTCATCCCTGACTATGTCTGCCTCGGCAAGCGGACCCTTCAAGACAATGGCAGTTGGCTTTCCGCCCTGCGTCGCGAACACGTGGAACTCGAGACCACGGGCATCCAAGAAATCAACGAGAAAGGAATCGTCACGAGCGATGGTCGCCAACATGATTTCGACATCATCATTTATGCCACTGGCTTTCAGGCGAATAAGTTTCTCTGGCCCATGGAGATCAAGGGCCGAGATGGGACCTTGCTGTCCGAGCAGTGGGGGATAAAGCCAACAGCGCTCTACGGCATCGTCACGCCGAATTTCCCTAATCTCTTCTGCCTCTATGGCCCAGGCACCAATCTCGCCCACGGTGGGAGTTTGATCTTGAACTCCGAATGCGAAATGCGCTACATCATTGGCTGTCTGCAACTCTTGGAAGCTCAGGGTGGTGGAAGCATCGAAGTAACTCAGGATGCGCATGATCTCTATAATGAAAAGCTTCGCGATGAACTCTCAAGAATGATTTGGACTCACCCCTCCATCAAGTCGAGTTAATATCAAAACGAAGACGGTGAGGTGTACATCCTGTCGCCTTGGCGCAATATTGATTTCTGGACTTGGACCAAGGAACCCAAGCCCAGTGACTTCAGCTTGAGCGCTCCTCGCTAGAGCCGAGCAGTTCGCGCAAGCGCTCAGCGCTTCCTCCGATAATTTCAAAGTGTTTGGTGCGCGAGCGCTTACCTGCACGAAGCTTCACGTTTTGCTTGCCTAAGCCAAAGGCCTTTGCGAGGGCCTCGGTGGCAGCATCGTTGGCTGCGCCGTCGACAGCTCTGGCGCTCACCTTGACCCGCAGTAAAGGCGCTTCGTCATCGCCATGACGGCCCCCCACTGCTCCTTGCTTCGCGCCAGGGCTGAGATGGATGCTGACGTGAATTGAGGAGTCGCTACTAGGAGTCGGCAAGGGGAAGCGCTCCGTGGTCGACACCGTAGCGATCTTCAAAGTTGCCAACTCGCCACACCCATAAGGCAACAAGCCAGGTGAAGACGAAGAGAGCAGCGATAGCAAAGCCTGCATGATTGAGATTGAAGCTGCCCACGCTGTCCCAGAAGCTTCCATGGAGATTCAGCCTCGTACTGATCAAAGAGAGCAATTCAGCACTCCCGATCAAAAAGGCCACAGCGATAGACAGCACGGTGATGACGAGGTTGTAATAGAGCTTGCGCACTGGCTGGGCAAAGGCCCACTCGTAGGCGAAGTTCATGAAACAACCGTCAATCGTGTCGAGCAGACACATGCCGGCAGCGAAGAGCAGCGGGAGGGCGAGCACTGCCCAGAGTGGTAAGCCGCCGACAATGGCACTCCCTGAGAGCACCAGCAGGCCAATCTCCGTGGCGGTGTCGAAACCCAGACCAAAGAGGATCCCCAAGGGATACATCTTCCACGGTTCATCTACGCGCTTGGCGAAGGAACCGAGGAAGCGGTTCATGAAGCCCCGCTTATTGAGCATTTCTTCGAGCTCCGCTTCGTCATAGCGGCCAGTTCGCATGGCGCGAAAGCTGCGCGTGATGCCGAGTAAGACGAGCAGGTTTAAGGCCGCTATGAGATAAAGAAAACTTCCCGACACCAGAGTCCCCAGGAGACTGGTGACCTGGTGGAGACCGGAATTTGCATTACTCACTTGAATATTGAGCGAACGCATTCCGAGGCTCAGCAAGATGGTGAGCACAAAGACGACCGATGCATGCCCTAAGGAAAAAAAGAATCCGACACTGAGCGGTCGGCGACCCTCGGCCATCATCTTCCTCGTGGTGTTATCGATGCTCGCAATATGGTCGGCATCAAAGGCATGGCGCATGCCCAGGGTTAGTGCCAGCACGCCTGTGCCAAAGCCAAAAACCTCGGTGCGACTGACGCGATAGTGCTGGGGCACCGCAGCAGCGAGGAGGAGTGAGCCAGCGACAAAGAGGAAGAGGATGAAGGCAGCCATGCCGGCCAAGCTGGCCCGCTCTCGGCTACTGAGCTTGGCGCTGCTGCGCTTCACGGCTTCGACAATGGTCACAGGGCGATCCTAGCCAGATGCGAATACTTCGCAACTGCGCAGAGTTCCCATCTGGGCCTAACCTCAGGAGGATGGAGCACCTAAGGGGAAGCCTTGAAGGCGAGG
>CAZTQJ010000224.1:0-2841 GCA_964615615.1 uncultured Acidimicrobiaceae bacterium | reverse complement strand
GCTCTGAACACTCTTTCCCTACACGACGCTCTTCCGATCTCCCTGACGAGCCCAGCACCGCACAGAGGCTGCCCGCCTCAAGGGAAAGGGACAGATCTTTGAGGACCTGAACATTGCCCCGGGTTTTTGAGACCTGCTCAATCTTGATCACACTCATATGTCGGCCCCTTGTCTCGAAGGTCGTCTATCGAAGTATCGACTCAGCGCAACGGTCGGCACAGCGCCCAAGAGCACCATGGCCAAGGCGAAGGGTGCCGCCTGCCCGTAGGAGGCATTGGTCTCAAAGGTCCAGAACTCTGAAGAGAGCGTCGAAGATCCCGTGGGGATCAGTACCAAGGTGGCCGTGAGTTCAGTAAGCGCAGCAAGGAACACGAGTGACAGCGCAGACAAGATGCCGGGCACCAGCATTGGCAAGGTCACCCTCCTAAACGCAGCGCTAGGGCTGGCACCCAGTGATCGCGCTAACTCTTCAAAGCGATAGGAGCTTTGCGCAACGGACGCACGCACCGAGACCAGGCCCAGGGGAAAGAAGATGACCGAATAAGCCGCGATCAGCAGCCAAGCGGATTGATAGCCAAAGCCTCGACCGAAGCGCTGCGTAGCCCAGGTAAAACCCAGAGCAACCACCAGACCGGGCACCGCCATAACCAAAAAGGTAAAGCGCTCAACGATCTGTCCAAGCCTTCCACTCCCCCGTCGCGTGAGTAGTGCCACCGGCAAGGCCGCAAGCGTGACGATCAGCGCTGCTCCAGCCGCATAACTCGCAGAATGCCAGAGCGGAGCAAAAACCGAAGCACTCGGCAATGAAGCTGGCGGACCAGCGAGCATGAGGTAGGCAATTGCCCCCAGCGGCACGCCCAGGCCAAGGGCTGCGGTAATCCCAAGACCGAGGAAGGCTCCGACCTGAGATCTCGAGCGATCTCCCTCCTTGAGCGGCCCAGACCCGCGCAGATGGAGCCGCGGTCCTGACAAGGGCAACTCGATGCCCACGGCCAAGATGGACAGCAAGACGACAACCAGTGAGAGCGCACAGGCTCCTGTGGCATCAAAGCCCACTTTGAATTGCGTGAAAATTTCCGTGGTGAAGGTTTGAAAACCGAGAATCTCAAAAGCTCCGTACTCGGCAAGAACCACCAGCGCGACGAGGAGGGAGCCCCCGACCACAGCGGAACGAATCTGCGCGAAAATCAGAACGCCGCGTCGCCATCGTGAAGCTCCCAAGGACTGCGCCACCTCCAGAGCAGACCTATCCATTCCCCTTAGTGCAGCAAAGGCGGGAAGGCCTACTAAGGGGAAGCTAGCCAGCAGCATGACTAAGTAAGCAGCACCAAAACCATGGAGCGCCGGGAATAAGGTTCTCCAGCCGTAGCTCACGAGGAAGTCCGGAATGGCAACGGGCAAGACCACGAGCGGCAAGATAAAGCTTGCCATCCGCGGACTCAGACGGTCGAGCCAGATCGCCACCATGCTGCCGAGCACCGCGGCGCTCACGGATACAGCCACAACGAGGCCCACGGTATTGATCAGCAACCTTGCGGTCAGGCTGCGCCAGAGTATCGCTGCAAGATCACTGCGACCCACGCTGAAGGCTTGAAGGACCAAGAACAGCAGTGGCGACAGCACGCCGAGGGCTATGGCGATCGCCAAGGGGGCCAACCAGCGACTTTTCAGACTCCGCCGCCAACTGCTGCCTTGCCTGCCTCCAGGCCTTTCCAGGGCAACAAGGCTCACAGCAGCTGAACTGCTTGCAAGAGATTGAGCGCCGAGCGACCGCTGCCCATGACCGCAGGGCTCACCGAACTTGGGCCGTATTGCGAAATCGGCGGCAGCCCCTTGGGCGTCGGCGCGGACGGTGACGTTGGGTATTCAAAAGCCCCCGAGTTGGCAACTATGCGCTGGCCTTCCGCGGAGCTCAGAAAATCAAGAAAGGCTCGAGCAGCCTTAGCGTGTGGCGCCTGGCGCGTGATCCCTGCTGCAGATACCCCAATGACGTTTCCTGTTCCCCCTGGAGCGAAAGCAGCCATCTTGACCCTCGCATGAGCAGTGTCGTGATGAAAGCGATACCAGTAGTACTGGTCCATCGTGGCTAAGCCAAGCTGACCAAGAGCAATCTGGCTCAGCAAGGCTTCATTATCCGGCAGCAGATGTCCAGCGGCATTGGCCTTCATGGCCGTGAGCCACGTCAGCGTCGCTGCCTGTCCGTGCACATGCTCATAGGCAGCCACCACTGGGCTGAAGTCAGACTCACCAGGCGCCAAACCGAGTAGACCCTTAAAACGCGGCTCGGCGAGATCTTCAATGCTGCTTGGCAACTGCGAGGGCTGAAGCCGTCTGGCGTCATAAACCAAAACATTCACGCGGCGACTGACTCCTAGCCATTGACGACTGGGTCCTCGGGCCTCCTTCACCACGCGCGCCAACTGCTCGGCCGGAAGTGGGGCTAAGAGGTGATGCTCAGCCAAGGCGTTCATGGCCGGGGCATTTTCGGTCACGACCACATCGGCTGGAGAATGATCAGCCTCGGCGAGTACTTGGCTCACCAGGACCTGCTCGCTGGCCGATCGCAGTGCGACCGGTATCGCAGTCTTCGCTTCAAAAGCCGCGACGAGCTTGGCCATGAGCTGGGGATGTTGGCCCGAATACACCGTCAATCTCGCCGATGGCGACGTCTTGGCGCAGCCAGAGAGCAGGCTGAGGGCAGAACTAGAGATCAGGAGACTGATAAAGCACTTACGCACGACGACCTCCTTCTTAGGGCACCCTAATCTTAGGGTACCCTAATATTAAGAAGGATCCAAGAGAGATCGGAAGAGCACACGTCTGAACTCCAGTCACCTGAAG
>CAZTQJ010000223.1:0-2852 GCA_964615615.1 uncultured Acidimicrobiaceae bacterium | reverse complement strand
GGCCAAGCCGAGATCCAGGACTATCTGATCTCGGTCACCAATCGCTATGGCGTCCGTGAGCACTGTCGCTTCAATACTGAGGTCAGCCATGCCTCTTGGGACGAAGCCACCCAGCAGTGGCTGGTGATTACGCCTTCAGGCCCACTACAGGCCCGCGTGCTGGTCTGGGCCACGGGACCCCTGTCACAGTCCAAGATGCCAGCCATTGAAGGCCTAGAACGCTTCCAAGGCCTCAGCGTCCACACTGCCGGCTGGGGGACTGGCCAAGACATCTCTGGTAAGCGTGTGGCCGTCATTGGCACGGGAGCTTCAGCCATTCAACTCATCCCGGCCATTGCCGAGCAGGTCAAGCAGCTCACGGTTTTCCAACGCACGCCTGGTTGGGTCGTGCCTCGTGACGACAAGGAAGTCCCGGCCTGGAAGAAGGCCCTCTATCGCGCGCTTCCCCTGGCCTTAAAAGCACGCCGCTTCCGTGTCTATGCCTTCCAAGAGTTGCTGGCTCCTGGGCTCCTGGGTCGCAAATCTCGCTTCTTTGCCCTGCTCGGCAAACTCGCGGTGAAGCAACTAAACGAGCAGGTCACCGATGAAGACCTGCGAGCAAAGTTGCAACCCCCCTTTCCCATTGGCTGCAAGCGCGTCTTGGTCTCCAATAGCTATTACCCCTCCTTGCAGCGCGACAACGTAGAACTGATTGACGCCGCTGCGCAGTCCTTGACGGCCAAGGGAGTCATAGACGCGCGTGGCCAGGAACACGAAGTGGACGTGGTCATCTTTGCCACGGGCTTTGAAGCCGCTAATCCTGCCTTTGCCAAAAACCTGGTGGGTAGGGGTGGGAGATTACTTTCCGAGCGTTGGAAGACCGGCATGGAGGCCTATCTCGGTTCTTCAGTGCCAGAGTTTCCCAATCTGTTTTTGTTGGCTGGGCCTAATACCATCCTCGGGCATAATTCCGTGGTCTACATGATTGAAGCTCAACTCAATCAGGTAGGTGGAGCGATTCAATTCCTGTTCTCCAAAGATCTTGGTTCCCTAGAGGTCCTAGAAAAGGTGGAGCAGGCCTGGAGTAAAGAACTGGCCGAGCGCTTCAAGGGAACGGTCTGGACCCAGGGTGGCTGCACCAGTTGGTATTTAAACGAGCAGGGAAAGAACACCACGCTCTGGCCTGGCTACACCTTGGACTTTCATCGCCGCACGAAACACTTTCATCCCGGTGACTACGTCGTGTCGCCAAAGGCCAAGGTAGAGCTCAACCGCAATTGAGCCTTGGCGGCGTGGCTAGGACTAGGCAGTATGGCTGGCAACTAGGGCTAGCAATTAGGCCCAGGAAAGGCTCAGCCTTGGATGAGTTTGGCAGCAAAGAAGGCGAGCGTTTCGTCCCAAGCCTTCGCCGCATCGCTTTCGTTATAGACCTCAGGTCTGTCCTGGCAGTGAAAGCCATGATCGGCTTGTTCGTAGCGGATGAGTTGGGTTTCGGTCTTGGCTAAAAGCCTTGCCTCATCAAGCGCGTTCACATGCTCAAGCGGAATGCCCTTATCGAGCAGGCCGTAGTGACCGAGCCAGGGAGCATCAAGCTGGGGTGCCAGATCAACGAGGGAGGGTAGGCCGAAACGGCCTTGGACTACGCCACCGCCATAGAAACTCACGGCGGCACCGAGTTTGCCTTGGGTGCCGGCATAGAGCGCAATGCTGCCCCCCATGCAAAAGCCCAGGGCGCCAATAGATGAGGCCGCAAAGCCTCGCTTGGCGAGTTCAGCAAAGGTGGCGTTGAGGTCTTCGGTAATTTCTTCGGCCGTCATGCTGCCTAAGACCGCGAGTAGCTCGCTGTATTGGTCATAGCCAAAAACCGAAAGCTCGTGACGATGAAAGAGCTGGGGCGCAATCGCGAGATAGCCCTCTTTGGCGAGAGCATCCGTGACGCCCCGGAGGTACTCGGTGATGCCAAAGGCTTCTTGGAGGACGATGATCGCAGCCTTGGGAGAAACTTCAGGCTCAGCGATATAGAGATCCATGGGTCCTGATGCCGTGTGCACAATCTCGATCAATTGGGCTCTCCGGCCAGCTCATCGAAGATGGGGGATGCCGTTCGGGTGCGCTTGAGTTCATAAAAGCCTGGCGTTGAGGCCACGAGCACGCAGCCATCCCAGAGCTTTCCTGCAACTTCTCCGAGTGGTGCTGGGGTCACGACGGGGCCAAAAAAGGCAATGCCGTTGACGTGAATGACTGGCGTGCCCACATCCATGCCCACGGGGTCCATGCCTTCGTGGTGCGAAATGCGCAGGGCGTCGTCAAGAGAAGAGTCATTGGCGGCATCAGCGATAGATGCTGGCAGGCCTACTTCAGCAACGGCCTCGGCAATGAGGGCGTCGTCCTTGCGGCCGTCGAGATGAATCTTGCGACCCATGGCCCTATAGAGAGGCCGAAGGATCTGACTGCCTTCGAGTTGCTCGGCGGCAATGCAGGCGCGCACAGGTCCCCAGGCACGCTTCATGAGCTCTACATACTGCTCAGGGAGTTCACGCCCATCGTTAAGGACGGCTAGAGACATGACGCGAAACTCCACGTCAATGTCACGAACCTTTTCAACCTCGAGGATCCAGCGAGAAGTCATCCAGGCCCAAGGGCAAAGGGGGTCAAACCAGAGTTGAGCGAGGTCACGCGTTGTATCGGACATATTGCCTCCTTGAATGGCTTTAAACCTAGCGGGATGCAAAAGGGGATAGGGCTAGGAGGGCCTACTCAGCGATGCTTGCCCTCGTCGGCTAGCTGCCAGCAATACCAAGCCAGTGAGGAGCGATAAGGGGAGAGATGATGGGCATCTTCAGCCACCTCTCGGGCATTGAGTGCCTGCTTGG
>CAZTQJ010000222.1:0-2864 GCA_964615615.1 uncultured Acidimicrobiaceae bacterium | reverse complement strand
TAGCTTCAGGTGACTGGAGTTCAGACGTGTGCTCTTCCGATCTGAACTATCACCCACAGGTGCTCTTCTCCGCTGGTCCCGCTTACTCGATGCAGTTCATGCAAGCGGTGGGTAAGAAGAATGCTCAAAACCTCATCTTGGGTCAGGGCCAGGCGCTCTACCTCGGTGAAGACGCCAAGATCAACCCAGCAGTTGGAAACTTCGACAAGTGGATGAAGAAGACCAATCCTGGCTACAAGCCTGATCTCTTCTCCATCTTTGGTTGGTCAGCAGCGCAACTCTTCGTGCAGGCGCTCAGCAAGGCCGGCAAGAACCCAACGCGTGGATCGGTGATGGCTCAGCTCAAGAAGGTCTCGAAGTTTGATGCTTCTGGTTTGATCGCACCGTCTAACCCGGCAAAGAAGCTCTCGCCTAACTGCTACATGAACGCAAAGATCGACAATGGCAAGTACGTCCGCACTTCACCAAAGAAGGGCTGGATCTGCGACATGCCTGCCTACGGTCTCCACGGCTACGAGCCCAAGGTAAAGCTCTAATCAACTCGGATGAAAGCAACTCCCCTAGGGACTGAGTCCTTAGGGGAGTTGCTTTTAATCTGAAAGGAAGCCCTTGAGTACTTTCCTCAGCTTTACGGTTATCGGGATTGTGACCGGGGCGGTCTATGCCATTACGGCAACGGGCCTTGTTGTTACCTATTCCACCACTGGGGTCTTTAACTTCGCCCATGGCGCAGTGTCCATGGTGGCGGCGTTTTCCTTTTATCAATGCTGGGTGGCCTGGGGCTGGCCTTGGTGGCTGAGTCTCATCATCATTGTGCTGATCGGGGCACCGCTACTCGGCGCCGCGGTGGAGTTAAGTTTTATGCGGCGACTCCACGGTGCGACCGTCGAGCGCTCCCTCATGATCACCATTGGTTTAATGCTGATCTTGCGTGGAATCGCTCAAGCAATTTGGGATCCGGCAACGCTGCGGCCCGTTGATGAGTTTATTCTCCCCGGTCAAAATTTCTCCATCTTTGGCGTGGTCTTTTCCTATCAGGATCTCTCGGTAATCGTGGTAGCTGCGCTGATTGCCGTCGGCCTTCGGCTTTACCTGCGCGGTCCTCGCTCTGGCGTTGCGCTGCGCGCCGTAGTCGATGACCCTGAGTTGCTCGCTATGGCCGGTGCGGCTCCCCATCGCATCGCTAGGCGAAGCTGGATGTTGGGCTTTGCCCTGGCAGCCATTGCGGGCGTTTTTGTTGCGCCAAGTATTGGTAACAACGGTCTCCAGATCGACACCCTGACCATGTTGGTGGTCAATGGATACGCCGCCGCCGTTGTTGGCCGTTTGCGCAGCCTGCCCTGGACCTTTGCCGGTGGAATCATGCTTGGCCTCGCCAATGCCTACGCGGTCGGTTACCTCCCCGGTCATTTGCCGGCATCTCTGGTTTCCACCATTGACCTCGTGATCCCCGTCGTCTTCCTCTTCGTGGTCCTTTTGGTGTTACCCGCCTCGCGTCTCGTGGCCGCAGGACGACTCACGCGCCACGCACCACCGAGGGTTGCCACGGCACGCCAGTCACTAAGTTTTGGCGTCCTCGGTGTTGCTCTTGCAGTGGTGCTCTCCCTCGTCACTTCAGGAACGTGGACAACGACCTTGACCCAGGGATTGGCTCTCGGCATTGTGGGACTGTCCTCGGTGTTGCTCACCGGCTATGCCGGCCAAGTTTCTTTGGCGCAGTACAGCTTCATGGGCTTCGGAGCCTTCTGGATGGGCAAGGCAGCCAATGGCGGCGGTTCATGGATTGGCCTTGTTGCGGCCATCGCGTTCTGCGCCCTCCTAGGAGCCCTCATTGCCCTCCCAGCCATTCGCCTCCGCGGCCTCTATCTTGCGCTTGCCACCTTGGCCTTTTCCAACGCCGCTATTTATGGCTTCTTTTCCAACAGTTCGATCTTCCCTGGCTATGGCGCTCCTGTAGCCGTTGGTCGGCTCACTATCCCTGGCCTGAGCAGTATCTCCGATGCCACCATGCTCATTGAAGCCGCAGTGGCCTTTGCGCTCTGTGCGGGCGTCGTGCTTTGGGTACGTCGGGCGACCTTTGGTAGACGCCTCGTCGCACTTTCGGATTCACCAGCAGCTTTTGCTGGCCTCGGTCTCACGCCTGCCGTTTCTAAGGTCATTGTCTTTGCCGTGTCTGGAGCAATTGCGGGGATTGGCGGCGTAATTTATGGCGGCCAACAGGGTGGCATCAGCGCTAACGACGTCCAACTCTTTAGTGGCCTCGTGCTGCTCCTTTTAGTGAGCATCATCGGACTGCGCACGGCCACCGGAGCCCTCATCGGCGGCATTGCCGCCGCATCGCTCCCCGTACTCACCGCACACTTGCCGGGTTGGACCGTCGGCCTGCCGGGAGCGGCGGTCGGCGTGGGAATCAATATCCTTGCCTTCCATCCCGATGGTGTCATGGGTATCGCGTGGCTGAACTCTCGTTTCCGTCTTCCCTTCGGGGACCATGCATTCTTGATTCCTCAACGGGATCGGCCGGAGCTGTCCCTTGCCAACTAACTCCGCGCTCGACGTCCGCAATGTATCGGTTCGCTTTGGTGGCATTGCTGCCCTCAATGGCGTCTCATTGAGCGCCGAAGCGGGTGCTGTCACTGGCTTGATGGGCCCCAATGGTGCTGGCAAAACCACACTCTTCAATGTGATTTCTGGCATGCAGCATGCTTCGGCTGGTGAGGTCTTCATCAATGGCTCAGAGCTTGGCCGCCGCGGTCCAGCTGCGCGGGCGAAATTAGGGCTGGCAAGAACCTTCCAGCGCCTTGAGCTTTTTGGCTCACTGACGGCTTTGGAAAACGTCATGGTTGGCCTTGCGGCGCGTCGTG
>CAZTQJ010000221.1:0-2886 GCA_964615615.1 uncultured Acidimicrobiaceae bacterium | reverse complement strand
ATTACAAGGCGAAACCCAGAGCCTCAAGGCGTTCACGCACTCCCTTGGCGCGCAGTGGCATGAGCTGGCCAGCGAGCCCTTCGAAATCGTCCGCAATCTCTCCATTGAAGCTCACTGCCAGTGAAGGGAGATCCCCGTCGACGCCAAACTGCTCGGTAAGTGCGTAGGCCTCGTGCGCGCAAGCGAGCAAGACGGCTTCCTGGGGAACATCACGGCCATAGAGCTCACTGAAGGCGTTCACTGACCGCCCAAGGCGACCATAGAACTCATATTTATTCCCGGCATCGACCCACTCGCCCATGATCTCTTTGAGTTGGCTCATTAGCCAACCGAGGACCAGAAAATGCGGCGAGGGCACCTGCAAGCAAGGCGACCAACCATGGAGTTCGAAGCGCTCTTCTTCGTGATCCACAAAGGCCACGTCGGCCCCTATCCACTCTTGGCCATAGGAGCCAACGGCTGAACTGCTGATGGCCAACACGAGAGCATCAAGGTCGGCGTAGATCTCCCCTAGGGGCCGGAGCTTTCTTGGCTGCACAAAGTTCGCATCTTCTTCATCGAAATAATCCATGAAAAAAAGATACCGAATGGCTGTAACGGCCTCGCCCTCAAGAATGCGGAGGGCTGGCGAATCAGGAAGGAAGTTCAGTCATGATTGAGCCCATACTTTCGACCCAATCCTCTAAAACATCGCCGACGCCTAGATAGTGAAGCGGTCACCGAGATCATGATTCACGGCATACTCGTCAACGCCGATGAAGTCGATGAAGCGGTTCCAATAAGCAACTAAGACTTATTGTCCCCTGCTCCAAATTGCAATACTTCGCCACGATTAATACTCACCCAGTCTCGTGCTTCTAAGTAGGGGCGAAAGGTCTCCAGGATCCGCTGATCATCCGCCGAAGTCTTCGGGCGTTGCAATTCATAGAGGGCAGGAAATTCTGTCCAGGCCACCACGGCATCCCAAAGCCTGAGTGCAGCTTCGCCACGGGGTGGATCAATCACCACGGGGCCAAAAAGGCACTGGCCGTCAGGGAAGAACAGCGTAGGTACGCCATAACCACTCGCGTCAATCACTCGGCGGTGTTCGGCGAGCACTTCGTCACCCGTCGTTGGATCGGCAATAGCTTGATCGACAAGATTTGGATCAAGACCAAGTTCCTCGAGGAGGACGCGCTCCACTTCGGGCTGATGAGGCTTGCGGCCCTCGAGATGAAGCGCGCGGCCAGCGAGGGCGTACCAACGATCGAGATCATCCATGTCGTGACGACGCAGGAGTGCACCCACGCGCATCATGGACCAGCCATAGGACCACTCGCGTTCCCAGGGGTGCTTTTTCCCCTCGGGTCGATTCACTTCCTCAAGACTGAAGAACTTCCAGTTAATGGTGAGACCAGTTAACGCACGAACCTCTCGGATCCAAAGCGAGCTTTGATAGGCATAAGGACACATGAGGTCGAAATGAAAATCAATTTCATTCGGTCGCGAGGCTTCAGGCATCTCGGTCATGGCCTTTGCTCCTTATATTCAGAGGCGAAGCAACAAGGTAGCGCTAAGTTCACCAAGTCCTCCCTCGCCACGGCCGGCAACATTGCTGAGAGATAGCAAAAAGCCTCGATTGGGCCAAAAGACCCTAATAAAAACCACCAGCCCGAGCAGAGTCTGTTGAGAGGAAATTGGATCAATTGGCAAGGACATCGCGCGGCCTCATGAAGGTCTGAGACCAGAGATTTAAGAAGACTCTTCGCCTATGCGCTGCTGAGTAGCCGGAGCTCGGAGAGCCTTCGCTTGCGTTTTAGCGCAGCTTGCAAGTTCACGTTCTGATTTCAAAATAAAGAGGACTCCTAGACTGGATGCTCCGAGTGAAAGGATCTCCCATGCGTTTGCTTGCCCGTTGGTGCTATCGCCATCGAATTGCTGTGGTCCTCATCTGGTTGGCAGTCCTGCTCGGCTCCATGGCAATTGCCAACAACCTTGGATCGGCTTTCTCTAGCAGTTTCAGTCTCCCAAAGGCTGAATCTACTCAGGCGATCAATTTGCTGCGCGCAGTTTCACCGAAAAATGCCGGGGACCGGGAGGAAATTGTCTTTGCCGTTACTCCTGGCCACAGTATTTTTGACGCGGGAGTGCAGCAGTCCATAGACAGGGCCCTCGGAAAAGTGGCCCGCCTTCCCCACGTGACCGCAGTGGTCTCCCCCTTCTCTCGCGAAGGTCACGGCCAAATCAGTGCTAACCACCAAATCGCCTATGCCACGGTCACCTTGGATCGCCTTGAACATCAGCTCACGAAGACCTCAGCCAAAACCTTTGTCAACGCGGCGCTCACAGCGCACAGTGAAAGGGTCAACGTGGCCGTAGCCGGTCCCCTCGCCGAACTCGCAAACCGAGCTTCCTTTGGAGGAACCGGTATTGGCGTCTTGCTCGCCGGCCTCGTGCTCCTCTTGGTATTCGGCTCAATTTTCGCCATGGCCCTGCCCCTCATTTCAGCCTTGGTTTCCTTGGGCACGGCCATTTTCCTCGTCGAACTCATCAGTCACGTCATGGCTATCCCTGAATTTGCCACGCAACTCGTGCTTCTCCTCGGTCTTGGGGTGGGCGTGGACTACGCCCTCTTCATTGTCACCCGGCACCGCCAAGGTCTCCTTGCTGGACTTGATCCAGAAGAGTCGGTAGTAAAGGCCGTCAACACCTCAGGCCGCGCCGTTCTCTTTGCTGGCATCATCGTCTGCATTGCGCTGCTGGGCATGTTCGCCATAGGAGTAAGCCTCCTCTACGGTCTCGCCATCTCCGCAGCTATTGGCGTTGCCCTCACCATGGCCGCAGCCCTCACCTTGCTACCGGCACTCCTTGGCTTTATCGGCAAGAGAATCCTCTCTCCCCGCCAGA
>CAZTQJ010000220.1:0-2889 GCA_964615615.1 uncultured Acidimicrobiaceae bacterium | reverse complement strand
TGGCCCAAGCCAGCAGCACTGATGCCTACAGCGAAGTAGCCACGCCATCGAGCAGTTCCATTAACGCTGTGGCCAAGTTGCTCGAGATCGCTGACCTTGCCTATGTCTTGAAATCCATTGCGGCCTTTGACGAAGAAGGTGCCCCAGTGCTTGCTGTGCTTCCCGGGGACCGCGAACTGCGGCTACCTCATGGCTGGAGACTTTTTGAAGAAAGTGATTTCGCGCTTCACCCGAACTTGGTGAAGGGCTACATCGGACCCCTCGGTCTCGAAGGGCTTCGCGTGATTGTTGATAGCGCCATTGTCGAAGGCAGCGGTCCCTATGTCCTTGGCGCTAACCGCGCAGATGCTCACCTGCGTGGCGTCGTGGCCGGGCGAGACTTTGTGATTGGCGAAAGCATGGCCTTGGCCGAAACCCAAAGCGGTGACCCTTGCGCGTCCTGTGGCTCAGCGCTTGAGTTGGTGCGCTCGGTTGAAGCAGCGCATACCTTCCAGTTGGGCTTCACCTATTCGTCAAAAATGCCCGGCGCTACCGTCGCTACGGAAAACGATGGGGAAGTGCCCCTCTGTATGGGTTGCTATGGCATAGGCGTGTCGCGCCTCATTGCCGTGATTGCCGAGGAGCACCACGACGAGGCAGGACTTGCCTGGCCCAGTGCCGTGGCCCCCTTCGATGTTCACCTGCTGGGCCTTGGTATGGAGCGCAACGAAGATGTGGCCCAAGCGGTGGCCAAGATTGAGGCCGAAATGGAGGCCAAGGGCCTTCGCGTCCTCACCGACGACCGCGAAGCCTCGGCTGGGGTCAAATTTGCTGACGCTGATCTCCTTGGCTGTCCCGTCAGAGTGACCGTGGGGGCCAAGGGCTTAAAGGCTGGGACCCTAGAGGTCAAGGCAAGGCTGGCCCAAGAGGCGCAAGATGTACCCCAGGCCGAGCTTTTGGCCGCTGTGGGCAGGCTTTTGGCCTAAGAAAGGCGACGGAGCCCCCTAGCCCTGCTAGGATCAGTACTCCAGTTCTACAACAGAGGATCTTGTTGGGACGTGGGCTTTTAGCCCACGTCTTTTCTATGGGTCCTCGCGCAGCTTGACAGGGCAATGTGCCCACGTGACCGAAAGGAGGCCCCATGGATGACGCGATGATCGACAGTATCGCAGCCTTGGTTGCCCCGCTTGAGGTCGATTTGGTTGATGTAGAGCGTGCAGCGGGTGTTTTGCGGGTGACCGTAGAGCGTGCTGGCGGCATTGACCTTGAGGGACTGACCTCGGTGAACCGGGCTATTTCGACCTGGTTGGACGAGAGCGACCCCATTCCAGGGCGTTTTACCCTTGAAGTTTCCTCACCCGGTGTTGAGCGTCGCCTGCGCACGCCTGAGCAGTTTGCTCGCGCATTGAACGAAGAAGTCACCGTTCGCCTCAGTGCTCCCATCGATGGAGCGCGTCGCTACGACGGCATCTTGACCGCCGTCAAGGACCAAGAGATCGTGATTGAGCAAGCCGAAGGAAAGGGCGAGCGCAGTATCGCCTTTTCCAGCATTGAGCGTGCACGAACCGTGTTCCACTGGGGTGCAAGCCCCAAGCCCAGCCCCTCGCGTGGCAATAAAGAGCGCGCGAGCCAGCGTACCGAGGAGAGTGCCAGTCGATGAGTAAGCCCAATTTTGAATTCTTCGATGCCCTAGGCCAGATTGCCCGTGACAAGGGAATCTCGGTAGACACCTTGCTTGACGCCTTGGCTAACGCCTTGGTGGCAGCCTACAAGCGTCTGCCTAATGCCGCTGAGGAAGCTGTTGTCACCATTGACCCTGAGACCGGTGAAATCATTGTCTACGGTCAAGAACTCGACGATGACGGCAACGTCATACGCGAGTGGGATGACACGCCCAGTGACTTCGGTCGTATTGCTGCGCAGACCTGCAAGCAGGTCATTACCCAGCGTATTCGCGAGGTAGAGCGCGACATGAAGTACGAAGAATACGCCGGCCGCGAAGGTGACATTGTCACCGGCATCGTCCAGCAGACCGATCACCGTTTCACGCTGCTTGACCTCGGCAAGGTAGAGGCCTTGCTGCCTCAGGCCGAGCAGGTGCAATACGAGCGCTACGAGCACGGTTCACGCCTGAAGGCCTACATTGTTGAGGTTCGCAAGACCTCAAAGGGCCCACAAATCGTGGTCAGCCGCACACACCCAGGCCTGATCCGCCGCCTCTTTGAGCTTGAAGTGCCGGAAATCTCTACCGGTGTTGTAGAGATCCGCGCCGCTGCTCGCGAACCAGGGCATCGCACCAAGATTGCCGTGTGGTCCAATGACGTCAACGTCGACCCTGTTGGCGCCTGTGTTGGCGCTAGGGGTTCACGCGTGCGCATGATCACCAATGAGCTCCACGGTGAGCGCATTGACGTCATGCCTTACTCCGATGACCCCATTGAGTTCATCCACAACGCCTTGGCTCCCGCCCGTGTCCGTGAGGTTCGCCTTGACGACATGACGGGAACCGCCACGGTTATCGTGAACGACTACCAACTTTCCCTGGCTATTGGCAAGGAAGGCCAAAACGCCCGCCTCGCCGCTCGTCTCACCGGATGGCGCATCGATATCAAGAGCGAGACTCAACTGGCCGAAGAAGAGGCTGGGGCTCCTGAGTGGGCTGAAGGTGAGTGGATCGAAAGTGCCGATGGCGAGATGGTCTGGAAGCCAGCCGAGGGTGGGGACTCCATCTCTGCTGAGGACTGGACCACCGGAGTGGAGCCCAGTGAGGCTCCCACCACGGCCGCTGCCGCGCCAGAGGCCGCCGCTGAAGGGCTTGTTGGCGAAGCCAGCGATGCAGTTGCCGCTGAGCCAGAGGTCCCGCCATTTCTGTTTTTTTATTTTTCAGGATATCAGCCGGAACTGAGCTGA
>CAZTQJ010000219.1:0-2893 GCA_964615615.1 uncultured Acidimicrobiaceae bacterium | reverse complement strand
ACACGGCTCTGAACACTCTTTCCCTACACGACGCTCTTCCGATCTCCTGTGCCAATAATCCCCACGCGAAGTCCACCCAAGTTCTCCATAGGAGCACCATCGGGATTTCCCCCGGTAAGGGAGTAGTCCCAGCGGCTGGTGTGGAAGCTTGAGCCGAGAAATGAATCAATTCCTTCGATCCCTGGAAGTTTCGGTCGATGGAGTGGCCCAGTGCCCATGCTGACGTAGCGAGCCATGATCACATCACCGCGATTGGTCTCAACCCGCCATCGCTGCTGCTCTTCTACCCAGTGCAGTGCAGACACCTGTGTCGAGAAAAGGCAGCGCTCATAGAGATTCCAGTGCTTGGCGATGCGCTTAGCGTGAGCATGGATCTCCGGGGCAAAGACATATTTCATCGACGGCATCGCCCCGGTCTCTTCAAGCAAGGGGAGATAGACCATCGCAGCGGTATCGCACATGGCCCCTGGGTAGCGATTCCAATACCAAACACCACCAACATCGCCGGCACCATCGAGGATCAAGAAATCTGAAATGGATGATTCCTCGAGCATCGCTCCGGTTGTCAGGCCAGCAAAGCCGGCACCAATAATCGCGACCTCTAGTTCTTGATGCCTTGGGGCTCGCTCGACGGCCTCGCAGTAAGGATCCTCCAAGAGTGAAGAAAAGCTGCCAGTCGGTTCAAGGTATTGCCCATTCGCTTCTGGGCGAAGCCGCTTCTCTCGCTCAATCTCGTAGCGTTGCCGAAGTACTTCGGCACGGTCGACCTTAGGCACCCTTGTGCATCACAATCTTGCTCGTCCTGAGTAGCTCACCCAGGACTGTTCTCTCGAGCTTCACGTCAGCCACCGTATACCGACAGGCAGCGACCCCAAGACACAGCGCTTTGCTTGCCGAATAGGCAAGGTTCCGACGAGATTTGTGCAAGAACGAGCAAACCTTTCCCTCTCTTCAAAAACAGCAAACTTCGCAAGAAATAGGGCGGCTTGCTAGCAGCATTGCACCGAAGAGGAGGCAAGCTCAATGCGAAAAATGCACTCGCAAAACCCCGGCTGCTTCAGTGCTGCCGTCCTTCGCTGAAAGTACTCGGAGCATGATCGCTCCAGACTTCATCATCGGAGTGGAAAAACTCACTTCGCCGGTGAAGGGGCCCATGACTCCCATGGAGCCACCCATCACCGTTCCTTCACCAATTGGCTTAAAGCTGCCATCGGCAAGGACGGAAACATTGACGCTTGCTTCAAAGGCAGTGCTCATGCCCCGCAGTGCGACAGGAGAGCTCACGAGCTCAAGTGCAGAAGGGCTACTCAGTTCAATTTGTGAACTTGCTGCTCCGAGCACTGACCAGTGAAAACTGCGATCAAGTTGGCGGAGGAAGACCGTCGTTACCGGACCTCCTAGTCGCGGTCGAATCGGAACTTCACCAGATCGTGCATCGCCTTGCTGAAATGCCTCGAGTACTGGTGAGCTAAACCCAAGGTATTCCTTCGCAAAACTCTCAGCCGCAGCCTTAGGACTCGTAAACACTCTCCCCGAAGTCGCCCAAGGCCACACCGCCGTATCTGAGACGGGCGCCACTGCCGTAGTGCTTGTCGCAGTCGAAGGAGTCACTGGTGTTTTCCCTGTGCTGCAGGCTGCCAGGACGAGCGCTGCACTCACCACAACTAGACAGCTTCTCAAACCACGAATCTTTCTCACTCGGCCATCATCTACCTGAGTGGCCTCAATAACAAGTCAGGCAAGCCACTGCTTGTCCTCAGTGGGTGCAAATCAGGCCTGCTCGCTAAAACGCAGCAATCTGCTGCTTCCTGCCTTAGCCAAGATCCGGGTGAGCTAGGTAGTGCTCGAGTTGCGCGTGCCTCAGCAGCAATAACTTCGACATCACTTTTCGACCTACAAAAGCAGCAATGAAGGAGCTCGTGACGGTAAGGGCGATGCCAACACCAAGTCTCAGCTCAGACAGATTGGAAGCAAATCCTTCCCAGGGCTTAACGCCCCAGGCAAGGAAGCAGGGAAGCAGAACAAGGCCAGCTAAGGCCGGAACAAGGAAATAGGGTGCAGTGATCAGTAACACCCACCGCAAGCTTGCGCCGAATTGGCGTCGACGCTCCCAGCGAAAAGCTAAGGGCTGGGGGTGATAGGGAAAGAGCACTCCCAAGCATGGGGCCAAACCCATGAAGCCCAAAGGAGCGACGACAATCCAGATGGAGGCCATGAGTGCCGTGAGCGGCTCGTGGTCCTTGATGCCCGTCACCACCGAAACCGTTACGCAAATCGGAGCAATCAAGAATCCAAGAACGGCCGTCCGAGCATCAATCATCCTCAACATCTCACGGGGCTTCCCGAGGACCTTCAGGGCCTGAGCCGCATCACCCGCAAAGACATTCGTGGAAGGCACATCGGCATACATCCAGGTCGCCAGAACAACTGCGAAGGCCATCGGCCGATGAACGTTGAAGAGGTGCTCCTTCCAAGCATCCGGAAGGAGAAACCAGCCACCGGTTGCCAAAAGCGCATTCGCCATAACGGTGAGCAGGCTTTCGTAGGGTTTACGAGTACTTCGACGTAATTCATAGGCCACCGCTTGGCGAAGACTCCCCTCGCTACGGTTCCGAAAACTTCGCGCGACTCCCATTGCCCATCACGCTACCAAGGCTGTTTCCAAAATTTTAGTTTGGTCACCATGAATAATTTTTGCCGTAGCGGTCATCCACTTGCCCCGTGTTTGGCGAGAAGTGGAGCCTAGGAACTAGGTCTTCTGAGCGTAGAGGACTAGCCGTGGAGCACTCATCACTAATGGCTCCGGTCACTGCCCAATAGCAGGATCGTGGCTAAAAGGGACAATTCCTCAGTGCCTCCTCATCCTTTCCGGGATAGGGTCGGACATGGCTAA
>CAZTQJ010000218.1:0-2912 GCA_964615615.1 uncultured Acidimicrobiaceae bacterium | reverse complement strand
TGCACGCATGACTGCCACTTCTGCCGCGAGATAGATATGCGTATTGCTTAAGGATCCAAGGCTTGCGAAGTATGCGAGCAAGAGTGATGCATCGGTCTGATCAGGACTCACGAGATAACGCTGGGTGGCCTGTACCCCTTCGGCGATGGACAGCTCAGGCCACCTAGCTTCACCCGGCACGAGCAGCGCCATCTCCAGCACTTGGTCAGCTGCCACCGCCTCGGCCAGGGAAGACAGGGCTGCGAGCGAGCTCAGGTCACCAAGGAAGAGGTGCTTATGCGCCTCAGTATCTAGCAATATCTTGCCTCGAGGTCCGATGACCTCCATGGAAGAGCCAAGGCTCACTTCCATGGCCCAGCGCGAACCAGGGCCCTGTCCATGGCGCGCAATGTTGAGTTCGACGATGCCCTCGTCGGCATAGAAGCGGCGTACGGAGTAGCGACGGCGTAGCTGGCGGTTGTGCTCAGTGGGGAAGTGGAGCATGACGTCTTGGCCGGGCAAGATAACAAAGTCTTCAGGAAAATCTCCCTGAAGTTCGACGCGCTGCAAGTAGGGATTGATCTCGCCCGAGGAAATGACTCTCGCCATCGTGCAAGAAGTCCCGTCTAGACGCGCTAGGAGTGCAGGAGTATCGGTAGGCCGTTCGCCCTCTGCCACGCTTCCCCCTTGAGTTGACTGCCTGTCGCCATGGTAATGCCGGAAATTTTGGCTTCCTGCCGGTAGATTAGGCATACCGTGGCAACCAAGAACCCCAAGAAGCCTCCCGCAAAGCGGGCTGTGAAAAAGCCTGCAAGCCAGTCAAGGCTCAAGGCCGTTCCTGACGAGGGCTCAGGCGGCCTCTTTGGCTCCCACAGCAAGGAACTCGCAGCCCTCGCTTCCATCACGGCGGGCATCCTCTTGGTGGTCGGCGTCTGGTTTGGCTCGCTGGGTCCCGTCGGCCATGGCTTTGACTGGGTCCTTGGCTATCTCGTCGGTTGGGTGAGGATCATCTTGCCGGTGGCATTGATTGCCACGGGTGGCGTGATCTTGGCCGGCCTCGAAGCTCCCAACCGCAAGCGCATCTGGCTCTCTGCAGGCCTCACCCTGGTGGGCCTCTGTGGACTCGGAGACCTTGCTGGAGGCTCGCCATCACTAGGCGCACATCAAGCAGCGATCAGTTCGGCCGGTGGAGTCGTGGGTATCTTGACCGGAGGGGTCCTTGCTAGCGCTCTAGGTTCCTTTGGCGCTTCCATCATCCTCATCGCCCTCACCCTCGCTGGCATCGTGGTGGGCACGGGCATTCCACTCTCTGTCCTTGGTCGCCACGCCGCCACCGGTGCCGCCAAGGGTGCGAAGTTCTCTGCACGGTGGTGGGTTGGGGCGCCACTGCGTCGTCGCCAAGTGGCCGGAGACGACGCCTTCGAAGCTCCTGAGGAATTCGAAGAGCCCTACGCCCAAGAGCCCTACGTCGAAGAAGCCCAGAGCTTTGAGCCGAGCTTTGTAGAGCCCGAGCCTGAAGCCCCCGAGTTAAGCCTGGTGCCCGAGCTCGAAGAAGAGCCCGTGAAAACTGCCGCAAGGAAGTCTCGGCCAGCCAGCAGCGAGGGCAAGACCAATTGGACTCTGCCCCCCTTGTCCATACTGAGAAAGTCCAAGGCCCAGCGCACGGACCAAAAGGCCGTGGAGTCTGGTGGCGTGGATCTGGTCACTGCGCTCAATAATCACGGCGTGGCGACGACCTTGGTGGGCTGGACGGTTGGGCCCACCGTGACCCGCTATGAACTCGAACTCGGCGCTGGGGTGAAGGTGGCTCGCGTCACCAGCCTCGCCAAGGACATTGCCTATGCCATGGCTTCGCCCGACGTGCGCATCCTGGCCCCCATTCCCGGCCGTCAGGCCATTGGTATTGAGGTTCCTAACCGAGAGCGTCATTTGGTGGCCCTCGGTGACATCCTGACTTCGCCAGAAGCCAAAGCAGCTACGCATCCTCTCGAAGTTGCCCTCGGCAGGGATATTTCTGGCCGCTCGGTGATGGTGAACTTGGCCGAGATGCCTCACGTCTTGATCTCGGGCTCTACGGGCTCAGGAAAGTCTTCTTGTATCAACTCGCTCATTACTTCCATTGCCATGCGCGCCACTCCCGAAGAAGTGAAGATGATTCTCATTGACCCCAAGCGCGTGGAACTTGGTCAATACAATGACCTGCCTCACCTGCTCACCCCCGTGGTGGTGGACCCCAAGCAGGCTGCCAATGCACTGTCTTGGGCCGTGAAGGAAATGGAGCGCCGCTATGACGCCCTGCACACCCATGGCTTTCGAGACATCACCGGCTACAACGAGGCCGTTGCGGCTGGATCCGTGGTTCTTGACGGTGCAGCCGCCGACCCCGCTCGTGCCGAGACCGCAGCCCTTCGCGCCAAGATTATTGCTGAGGGTGGCACGCCAGATGAAGACGATGTGGTCTTGCCCGAGTCGCCTGAACTCATGTCCTTCATTGTGGTGGTGGTCGATGAGCTCAACGACCTGATGATGGTGGCGGCCCGCGACGTTGAAGAGAGCATCGTGCGCATTGCCCAGATGGCCAGAGCTGTGGGCATTCACCTCGTCATTGCCACCCAGCGTCCTAGCGTTGATGTCATCACCGGGGTGATTAAGGCCAACGTGCCGAGTCGCATGGCCTTCTCCGTTTCCTCCCTGACCGACAGCCGGGTCATGTTGGATCAACCAGGTGCAGAGCGCCTGATTGGTAAGGGTGACATGCTCATGCTCACGGCCTCTTCGAATGTTGCTGTTCGCCTCCAAGCCCCTTGGGTATCTGAAGAAGAAGTGCGCGCGGCCGTGGAGCACTGGAAGCGTCAAGGTGGTCGCAGCGAGGTCGTCGTGGGCATTCAAGATCGGAAGAGCACACGTCTGAACTCCAGTCACCTGAAGCTATC
>CAZTQJ010000217.1:0-2921 GCA_964615615.1 uncultured Acidimicrobiaceae bacterium | reverse complement strand
AGGTGCTGACGCTGATCTCAGAGGCCGGAATACGCAGGGAACGAGAAACCCTTAAGGAACCGTCTGGCTCCAGTCCACGGTGCTCAGCCATGACCAGAGGATAGGCTCCCCCACTATGGACTACCGACACCTTGGAAATACCGGAATGATGGTTTCTTCGATCTCCTATGGGAACTGGATCACCCACGGGAGCCAGGTCGAAGAGAAGGCCGCCAAGGCCTGCGTGGCCGAGGCCCTCGACTGTGGCATCACGACCTTCGACACCGCCGACGTCTACGCCCAGGGCGCAGCCGAGTCTGTGCTTGGCCGTGCACTCAAAGGGCTACGCCGCGACTCCATTGAGATCTTCACCAAGGTCTTCTGGCCCACTGGCCCTAATCCCAATAACCGTGGACTCTCACGCAAGCACATCATGGAATCCTGCGATGCATCGCTCAAGCGCCTCAAGACCGACCACGTTGACCTACTCCAAGCGCACCGCTTTGATCACCACACACCGCTTGAAGAGACCCTGCGTGCCTTTGATGACCTCGTTCGTCAGGGAAAGGTCCACTACATCGGCGTTTCTGAATGGACAGCCGGACAAATTGATGCCGCTGTGGCCATCGCCAAGGAGATGGGTTTTGATCGCATCGTCTCCAACCAGCCTCAGTACTCGCTGATCTGGCGCGTCATCGAAGGTGAAGTCGTTCCCACCAGTCAGCGCCATGGCATGAGCCAGATTGTCTGGTCTCCCCTGGCCCAAGGCGTGTTGACGGGCAAGTACCTGCCTGGTGCTGAGCCACCCAAGGGCTCACGTGCCACCTCGGGAGACTCTGACTACATCTCCGCCTTCATGAACGACAACGTGCTGGTGCCTGTGGCCGAATACGCCAAGCTCTGCCGTGAAGCTGGTCACAGTCCTGCCGAAGTTGCCTTGGCCTGGGTACTGCGTAATCCCAATGTGGCTTCGGCCATCATTGGTGCCACGCGGCCCAAGCAGGTCAGGGAGAACGTAAAGGCCGTGGACCTCAAACTCGATGACGACTTCGTCAAGAAGATTGAAGCTGTCCTAGCGCCAACCACCATTGCGGACCCTGCCTTTACCCAGAGCCCTGAGGAACGTCCCTAAGCCAGCTTCTGACTGAGCCTCAGCGCGAGGGCTTAAGCGAAGCGGAGTCTGGCGAGTTGACTCGCCTGTGCAACGACTTGGCCACGAGAGTCCACGACGTCACAGATCTCATCAACAGCGTCTTCACTCACGAGGACAGCACGTTGGCGTATTCGGATTCGCCCTGCTGCTGGCTGCGCCAAGACATAGGCCGTCATCGAAAGGGTGGGCACCCAACCCAATGAGCCAAGGCCAAAGGTGGCTGGGGGCAAGGCATCAAGGGCAAGCAGCAGCGACATGGCATCGTGATTTCGGCCGTCATGAAATCCCAGCCAGGCTCGTTGCTCGCTGCAGCCATCGACAGAACCCGTCGCCCAGGCCATCGTGGCGGGATCAGCGAGCATCTCCATGGTCTCCATGAGTCGAGGTGAGCTGTCTCGGCCGCCCATAGCAATGCAATCCTCAGGGGAAGGCATCTCGATGGGATCGACGTGGACATGGCGAAGCGCGGAGGAGTCGAGTTGGCCATAAACCAAGGTGGCCACCACACAGGCCTGTTCATCGCGTAGCAAGGTCACTTGAACATGAGCTGCGCTCTTACCGATACGCAAGACCTCAACGGCAAATTCGCAAGGGCCTGTCCCCGCAGGAGCAATGAAGATTGCCGTTGAAGCAACGGGTTCAAGCGTCAAGGCCCCTTGCGCACTGAGCTCGCTTCGGCCGGCTGCGGCGCAGAGCGCCAGCAGGTAGCCGCCGTTTGGTCGGCCCTCCATGATCTCAAAGCGCTCGTCGATGAGTCCCGCGACCCTGCCCTCGCGAAGACGCCAGGTCAAGATTGCTTCATCAAAGAGAGCCATAGAAGAACTTAGAAACGGCTCTTGAAAGAAATCTGCTGGTGATTCAGGTGATGGCGCTGCTCTTCGAAGATCCTGGCGTAGCCCGTGTGTGAGATCTTCCAACCGTCAGCAGTACGCAGGTAGCGGTCGGTGTAGATGGCCGTACCCGAGATCTCAAGATCGGCCTCAGGAATAATGACTCGGTCTTCGAGATACCAGGTGCCGATGGCGACATCAGGACTTTCGAGCTTGAGCTCAGGATGATGGCCGTTGTGCATGGAAATCAAGCCGGCGTTGCCCATGGCCCCCGACAAGAACTCAATAATGGCATCACGACCCGAGAAGGAAAGATTGCCATCGTCATAGGCAGCCTCGGCGTCTTCGGTGAGCAGGGCGCCCAAGGCTTCGAATTCCTTCAAGTCGAGGTGCCTGAAGTAGGCATACTTCAATTCCTCAAGTTCACTTCTAGTTGCTGCGTCCATGGGTCCCCCTTCGGCCAGCGGCCATCGTAACCGGCGACCTAGGTCTCCAGCGCCCTAGGCTCGGTGCAAGAGGTGATATCCATGGACCATGTCGGCCACTTCATAGACAACGCAAGCATTGATGGCCCCGAAGACACGAGGTCTCCGGTCTACAACCCCTCCACTGGCGCCATAGAGCGCACGGTAGGACTGGCCACGCCAGCCATGCTCGACCGGGCTCTGGAGAGTTCCCTGCGGGGAGCGAAAGCCTGGTCAGCCACCTCGCTGTCAAAGCGGGCCGAGGTGCTCTTTAGCTTTCGCCAGCTGGTGGCAGACAACGCCGACACCCTCGCCGAAGCCGTAGCCATTGAGCATGGCAAGACCCTGGCCGACGCCGCAGGAGAGGTCGCTAGGGGCCTCGAGAATATCGAATTTGCTACCGGCCTGATGACGCTGCTCAAGGGCAGCCATGCCGGAGAGGTCTCCACCGGCATTGACGTGCGTGCCGAGCGCTACCCCGTTGGGATAGTTGCT
>CAZTQJ010000216.1:0-2927 GCA_964615615.1 uncultured Acidimicrobiaceae bacterium | reverse complement strand
TAGCTTCAGGTGACTGGAGTTCAGACGTGTGCTCTTCCGATCTCAATGACGGCGCCACCAATGGCGCCCTCCCAAGACTTGCCCGGGCTCACTGAAGGAGCGAGCGGTCGCTTGCCAATCGCGGAGCCAACCATGAGCGCCGAAGTGTCATAAACCACGGTGACCACGATGGCGCCGAGCAAGAAGGCCAGGCCGTGACGATTGGGGAAGTGATCAGGGTTCAGCAAGAGCATGGCGAAGGATCCAAAGAAGCCCACCCAGACAAAGACCAAGAGTGTGGTGGCTACGCCACGAACAGGATTTGCCCGCTCTACGCCTACGAGGAACCAGAGCATGCTCGCTGCAGTCAGCAAAACGGTGAGCAAGGGGTAGGCCACTTCGCCACGGTTGTAGACCGCAATCAGCAAAGAGGCAGTCGCTACGAGTCCGAGCAAGGTTGCCGGACGTTCCCCCACGCGACGCAGGACGGCGTAGGCCTCAGCGGCTGCGGCCATGACGACCACGAGGACGAGCAGGGAAGCCAAGACTGTACCGAGGTCAAAGGTGACGAGGACCAAAAAGGCCATAACCAGACCCGTGAGAATGGCCACGCGCATGTCGCGAGGTGCTGCCGCTGTGGCTGGGACGGGAGCAGTGGCACGAGGAGCACGACGCTCAGCATCGCCACGACGCCTGCCCGAAGCTTGGGCCTGACGACGCTGCTCAGCCCTGGTGGGTGGGTGAGGAATCTGCTCTTCATGCAGATCTGCATCACCTTCGCTAGCAGCAGCAGCAGCGAGATCGTCATCCAGGGGATTACTTGCTTGGACGGGAATCTCCCCAGTGGGCTCATCGCCTGCAGCGGATGCAAGGGGACTATCAGCCAGCATGGAGGGCTCGAAATTGGCTTCATCGGCGGTCCAGTCAGCATCGTCTTCACGCCAGGACGGAGCAGGCACGGCAGCCCAGGGATCCTTGGCATCCTGTGGCGAACTCGAATCGAGCACGCTGGGAACCTGGCCCGTGGGCGCCTCGGTCCAGTGGGGCAACTCGGTGGCATCTGAGGTCCCCGGCACGCCCCAATCCTCGGCGTCACCGAGCAAAGGATCACTCGCTGCAGTGTCGGGGAGATCACCAGCGCGCGTGGCGCCAGAAATCGTCACCCCGCCCGAGCTCGAAGCTGGGGATTCGTCCACTTCCTCAAAAGGATCGCGTTCGTCGTCAGACCTCAAGGAGTTCCTTCTCCTTCGTCGCGAGGAGGGCATCAATATGCGCCACCTGTTCGGCTACCAGTTTTTCCAATTGCTTTTCGCTGCGCTCAACCTCGTCAGAGGAAATCGAAGAGTCCTTTTCGAGGGCCTCGAGTTCTTGGCGAGCGGCACGGCGCAGATTACGAACCTGAACACGACCTTCCTCGGCCTTGTTCTTCACGACCTTGACGAATTCCTTGCGCCTGTCCTCGGTGAGAGGAGGGAAGGAGATGCGGATGACGTTGCCATCGTTCGAGGGCGAGACACCCATGTCAGAACTCGTGATGGCCTTCTCAATGAGGTTGAGTGAAGTCTTGTCATAAGGAGAGATCACCAGCATGCGTGCATCGGGCACGGAAAAGCCGGCCAGCTGCTTCAGCGGGACAATGGAGCCAAAGTAATCAACTTGAAGATTTTCCACGAGTGCTGGAGCTGCGCGACCGGTGCGTACGCCGGCGAATTCTGCTCGGACGTGCCCGACTGACTTGACCATGTTTTCGGTCACATAGTCGAAGATCATTGAGGTCAGTTCTCCACTCATGATTTCACCAGCGTACCGATAGCTTCGCCCGCGAGCACGCGGCGGAGGTTTCCCTCACCCATAAGGTCAAAAACCCTGATGGGCAACTGATTGTCGTTGCAGAAGGTAATTGCCGTGAGGTCCATGACGCGCAGGTCCTTGGAGATCACGTCCATGAACGAAAGCTCTTCATAGCGCTCGGCCTTGGGGTCCAATTTCGGATCGGCGGTGTAGACGCCATCTACGCCTCCGTGAGTTCCCTTGAGCAGCATTTCGCAATCGAGTTCAGCGGCACGTTGAGCGGCCGCAGTGTCCGTCGTGAAAAAGGGCTGGCCCATGCCAGCCGCCACCACCACAACGCGACCCTTTTCCAGGTGGCGCACAGCGCGACGGCGGATATAGGGCTCAGCCACCGAAGCCATAGTCACCGCGGTGAGCACTCGCGTGGGCTGACCGTGGTGCTCCAGTGCATCTTGGAGTGCCAAGGCATTGATGACCGTGCCGAGCATGCCCATGTAGTCAGAGGTGGCTCTATCCATACCTGCGCCAGCACCGGTGGTGCCGCGCCAGATATTGCCTCCACCCACCACGACCGCCAGCTCAAGGCCATCGGATACCGATGCCGCGATATCGCCAGCGAGTCGTTCCACCGTTGAAGCGTCAACGGTCTCATCCGATGCTGCCGAGGCCAAGGCCTCTCCGGACATCTTGAGTAGGTAGCGGCGTTGAGCCATTACTCCCCCATCTCCTTCGCTAAGCGAAGGTTAGGCCCCGATGACGACCTGGGCGAATTGCACGATTGAAGCGTCGCCGAGCAATTGCGCAATGGTCTGCTTTTCATCGCGGACATAGGGCTGCTCGAGCAGGCAACGCTCCTTGTACCAACCGTTGAGACGGCCCTCAACCACTTTTTCAAGCGAAGCCTCAGGCTTGCCCTCGTTGCGAGAGATCGTCTCAATGGTCTCGCGCTCAGCAGCAACCTCTTCAGCTGGGACTTCATCACGGCTCAAGAATTGCGGTTTGGTGAATGCAGCGTGGACAGCGAGGTCGTGAGCGAGTTCTTCGGTTCCGCCGTTCAACACCACCAGCACAGCGTTCACGCCACGGCCATCTTGGCTGTGGAGATACGCATCGGCTGCTTGGGCATCGGCAACTTCGAAACGGACGACTTTGCCAAC
>CAZTQJ010000215.1:0-2951 GCA_964615615.1 uncultured Acidimicrobiaceae bacterium | reverse complement strand
TTCTCATGCCATCGACATCGGTAAGGAAGATCAGCTTCTCGGCACCAAGGGCCGCAGCCAGTGCGCCAGCGACGGTGTCGGCATTGATGTTGTAGGCCTGCCCGAGATCATCGGCGCCTATGGTCGCAATGACCGGTACGAGGTCCTGAGCTAAAAGCCGATTAACAATGCTGGGGTCAATGGCTTCAACCTGACCCACAAAACCGAGAGCCTCACTGAACGAGCTTGCGGTGATGAGGTTTGCGTCCTCACCGGAAATGCCGACGGCTATGGGTCCGTGCACATTGAGTGCCGACACAATGTTGGGATTGACCTGGCCCTTTAAGACCATGCGAGCAACCTCAAGGGTTTCCGCGTCAGTGACCCTGAGGCCTTCGACGAATTCAGACTTCATACCCAGCTTGGCGAGCATTTCGCCGATTTGCGGTCCCCCACCATGAACCACCACGGGAAGAATGCCAACGGCATGCAGCAGCACGATATCTTCAGCAAAGGAAGCCAAGGCGTCGTCTTCGCTGGCACCAGCCAGTGCGTTACCACCGTATTTGACAACCACAATGCGCCCACGAAACTCTTGGATGTAGGGAAGGGCCTCAACGAGAATTGCTGCTGAGTCGCTGCCTGGGCTGGGCTGAGTCATGAGGTCCCCACGTTCTCATCGATGTAACCGTGTCCGAGGTCGCAGGTCAGCACCGTTGCCTCGCCACTACCTAAGTGCAGGTAGCAGTCGACATGGAGATAACGCCCGCTCATGTAGACGGCAAGGGCTTTGGCGTCATGGTCGACAGCTTCTTCACCCTTAACCACCACGACGTCTCCGTAGGCAACCTCGGCGACCGCAGGATCAAAATCCACACCGGCAGAACCGAGTTCTGAGAGCACCCTTCCCCAGTAGGGGTCACCGCCATTAAACGAACACTTCACCAACTGCGATTCTGCGACCTTAAGCGCAGCGGCATGGGCTTCTGCGTCGCTCTTTGCCCCATGAACGCTGACGTGAACAACCTTGGATGCACCCTCGGCGTCTTCAACCATCTGCAAGGCCAGAGATGCACAAACTTCGCTCAGGGCTTGCGTGAATTCGCCCAGGTCCACGGGACCCGCTTCGCCACTGGCCATCACGATGACGCTGTCATTGGTTGAACGGCAACCATCCACCGTCATGGCGTTAAAACTCGTGGACACCGCCTCTGCAAGCGCATCGTGCAATTGTGCCGGTGATACTTCGGCATCAGTAGTAATCACGGCCAACATCGTCGCCATCTTGGGTGCGAGCATCGCGGCGCCTTTGGCGATTCCGCCAACGGTAAAGGAGCCCTTCTTTAGGACTTCGGTCTTTGCCTTCGTATCGGTGGTCAAGATGGCCTGAGCAGCAGCTGAAGCATGAGCGTCGTCATTGGCTAGCGCTGCCACCAAAGGAGCAAGGCCTGGCAGGACCGCTTCTCTAGGGAAACGAATACCAATGAGTCCTGTCTGGCAGATCAGCACTTCTTCTGCTGCACAAGACAGCGCGGTGGCTGTCTCGTTCAAAATCGCTTCAACATCGGCAAGACCCTGCTGACCGGTGGCAGCATTGGCATTACCTGAGGTCACTACGACTGCCCGAGTTTTACCCGACGTCGCTTTGAGATGGGCCCGACTGACCTGTACTGGTGCTGCAGCGGTCAGGTTTGTCGTAAAGACAGCAGCGCAACTCAAGGCCTGGCCTGAGGCGCTGGCCACGATGGTCACGTCGGGCACCCCATCAGCTTTGATGCCGAGGTGTGCGCCACCGGCAATGAAACCCTGTGCTGCGAGGACGCTCATGGAAAACTCCCTATCGTGCTTAGTCCTTCGGTTTCGCTAAAGCCGAGCGCGACATTGGCCGCCTGAACGGCTTGGCCGGCGGCACCCTTGCCGAGATTGTCGATGGCCGCCATGGCGACGACCCAACCTGTTCTTTCGTCGAGTCCTACCCAAACAAAGGCGGCATTCGAATGTGCCGTCCACTTGGTCGATGGAGCATGGGGCGTCAGCGTCACGAAGGCTTCATCCTGGTAGGCCTCGCGCATTGCGGCCTGGAGTTGGTCTGCAGTCACAGAAGCCTTTGGCCTCGCGTAGCAAGTCACCAACATGCCCCTCACCATGGGTGCAAGATGAGGCGTAAAGATGACCTCGGCATTGAGCAGATCTTGAATCTCGCCGGTGTGGCGGTGATCAAAAAGGCCATAGGCCTTGAAATCTTCATCAATCTGCGAAAATCCATAAGCTTCAGCGCTTGAACGACCTGCACCCGACACGCCACTCACCGCATCGATCACGATGCCCGAAGACTCAATCAGTCCCCTATCAAGCAGTGGCCCAAGGGCCAAGGTGCTCGCGGTGGGATAGCAACCCGGAACAGCAATCCGCTTTGCACCCTGAAGTTGCTGCCGGCTGCGTTCCACAACTCCGGTGACAAACTCATCGCAGAGTTCAGCTGCCTGATGAGGGCTTCCATACCAGTGCTCATAGGCTTTAGCGCCTGTCCTAAAGTCAGCCGAAAGGTCGATGATGGTCTGTTCAGGGGCAAAAAGCCGCATCATCTGCTGTGATTCCCCATGGGGAAGGGCCAAAAAGACGACATCGAGCCCAGAAACAGATTCCGGACTGGCCTCAAGCATCACGAGATCGGGATAGGCCGGAGCAAGCGAAGGCTGGTGCTGGGCAACGGTGATGCCGGCCGAACGATGTGCCCCGGCAACGACGAGCTCCATCTGCCCGTGTCCAGCAAGGATCCCCAAGAGTTCCGTACCTGCATAACCTGATGCTCCGAGAACTCCCGCTGTTGCCATGGTGTAATTCTATACGCTAAGTTGCATAGTCTTGCAAGTATCCTCCAAAGCCGAGTCCTTTTGGGCCAAAACCTGCCCTAGGCGGGCGCTATGAGATCGGAAGAGCACACGTCTGAACTCCAGTCACCTGAAGCTATC
>CAZTQJ010000214.1:0-2974 GCA_964615615.1 uncultured Acidimicrobiaceae bacterium | reverse complement strand
GAGATAGCTTCAGGTGACTGGAGTTCAGACGTGTGCTCTTCCGATCTAGCTCCACTTGCTACAAGAGCGCAAGGACTTAGAGGATGAGCGCGGAACCATGGACCGTCGCAACGAGATTCCTGAACTCGAAAAAGACTTCGTCAAGGTAGCTAAGGGCTATGGCGACCGCCGTGGGATCGAGTACTCGACCTGGCGAGCCATGGGCATTGAGGCCAGTGTGCTCAAGGCAGCTGGAATCGCCCGGACGAGGCGTTCTTAAGCAGCTCTCTAAGAGTGCGCAGGAGCCCTAAGTTCGGCTCCAAGAAAAGCTGAGAGCAGTAGTGCTCCATCTACTGAACCCAAGAGCGGGTCACAGGCCCGCTCCGGGTGAGGCATGAGCCCGACCACATTCCCAGCTTCATTGCTGATACCTGCAATCGAATCCACCGAACCGTTTGGATTATCGACATAACGAAGCACTATGCGGTCATCGTCACGCAGGCGGGCCAAGGTTCCGTCGTCACAAACGTAGGATCCCGAAAAGTGGTTAATGGGCACGGAAAGCTTGCTTCCCAAGCTCAGGCCTTGGGTAAGCACCGAAGTCGTCGAGGCGACTTCAAGCTCGCAGGGTGCGCAGATGAAGGAAAGGCCGGCGTTCTTCTGCAATGCACCGGGCAACATTCCCGACTCGCAGAGCACCTGGAACCCATTACAAATTCCCAGCACGGGATATCCCTTGGCCGCAAAGTCGGCAACCGCGTCCATGACGGGACTAAAGCGAGCGATCGCTCCGGGACGGAGGTAGTCACCGTGGGCAAAACCTCCAGGGATAATCACCATGTCGAAAGCCGAGAGATCAGTGTCTCGGTGCCACAGGAGTTCTGCTTCTGCCCCTAGGCCCCTTAGCGCCTTGAGGGCATCGTGTTCACAGTTGGAGCCGGGAAAAACCAGTACCCCAACGCTCGGAGCCACTAGTTGGTCTCCAACTGGATTCTGTGGTCCTCGATGACAGGGTTAGAAAGCAGGCGACTGGCGACTTCACCAACAATGGCGAGGGCCGCCGCCTCATCGGGAGCTTCGACGCTAAAGCGAAAGGCCCGGCCGGCTCGCACTTCACTCACACCGCTGATCGAAAGTGCGGGGAGATTGCGCTCAATAGTCGTGCCTTCAGGGTCGGCAATGCCGGGCCGCAGTGATACCTCAACGAGTGCGTGGAACTTCATTGGCTTCGACCGTACCAGTCCTTGAGCAAAAGACCGGTCACCCGCTCATAAGCCTCGCGATATCGGGCGCCAGTAATCTCCACCACCTCATCGGGGATCACCGGAGGCGGAGCTTGCTTATCCCAGTCCAGAGTCTCCAGCCAGTCCCTAAAGGGCTGCTTATCGAAGGCGGGCGGGGTCTCACCGGAAACGATCTGATCCGCTGGCCAGATCCTGGATGAGTCCGGGGTAACCACCTCATCACAGAGGACGAGTTCGCCATCGATGAGGCCCAGCTCGAACTTGCTGTCGGCAAGCACTAAGCCTGCCTTCGCGATGCGCTCCGCAGCTCTTTCGAAAATCGCCAGGCTCAGCGATCTTGCAGCTTCGGCCATCTGCGAACCAACCAGGGCGATGGCCTCCGCGAAGCCAATGTTCAGATCGTGACCTTCTTCAGCCTTCGTTGAAGGCGTAAATTGTGGACTACCAAGCGAGTCGGCAAGTTTGAGGCCCTGTGGTGCATGCTCGCCATGAATCGTCCCTGAAGCTGCATATTCGCTAAATGCTTGGCCAGCTAAACGGCCACGAACGATGCACTCGAGGGGAAGCATGTCGGCCCTACGCATCAACATCGCACGACCATGGACATCCTCTAGCGCGAGAAAGCCGGGTACTGAGGCTTCGATAACTTCTGGGTCGCAGCTGAGATACGCAGAAGGACCGAGGTCAGCGAGTTCCTCATACCAAAAAGCACTCATTGCTGTGAGTACGCGGCCCTTATCCGGAATGGCTTCACCCATGACCACGTCGAAGGCACTCAGACGATCGGTGGCCACCATGAGAATTCGATCCTCGCCCACGGCATAAAGCTCGCGAACTTTACCGGTGGTGATGAGCTCAAGGCCGAGCACTGGTCTAGGCGTCCAAAGCGTCGATGAAGCGGGACGCATGAGTGAGGAGGCGACCAAGATCGAAGGCACGATCCAGAACCTCAGGCGCTACCGTCACCTCAGGGTCGGCCTCAAGGATGGAACGGAAGTCCCGGCGTTCTTCCCAGGCTTGACGCGCATCTCGTTGGACGATGCGATAGGCGGCGTCTCTCGTGAGACCCGCATCGACGAGGGCAAGGAGGACTGACTGGCTAAAGACGAGGCCAAAGCTCCCCTGCGTGAGGTTCTGCGCTGCACGATCAGCGTGAACTACCAGGCCAGAGACCAGCCAGGTTGCCTTCTGGGTCATATACGAAGTCAGGATCAACGCGTCAGGTAAGACCACACGCTCCACCGAAGAGTGGGAGATATCACGCTCGTGCCAAAGTGCGATGTCCTCAAGACCCGCCACCAGGTAGCCACGGAGTACTCGCGCGAGACCACAGAGTCGCTCGGCGGTAATGGGATTGCGCTTATGGGGCATTGCCGAAGAGCCCTTTTGGCCCTTGCCAAATGGTTCTTCCGCCTCGCCAACCTCACTTCGTGCGAGGTGACGAACTTCAAGTGAGATGGCTTCAATAGTGGCGCCCAGTGTTGCGCAGGCGTAGAGGAGTTGGGCGTGGCGGTCTCGAGCCACCACCTGTGTTGCGGGCACGGGTGTTAGCCCCAGAGCCGAGCAGACAAAGGCTTCAACCGAAGGATCGATATTCGAATAGGTGCCCACTGCTCCTGAGAGCTTGCCCACCGCCACGGCCGCACGAGCATCACTAAGACGAACGAGATCACGACGAATCTGAAGTGCAAATAGCGCGAACTTGGCACCAAAGGTCGTCGGTTCGGCATGCATACCGTGCGTTCGGCCAG
>CAZTQJ010000213.1:0-3001 GCA_964615615.1 uncultured Acidimicrobiaceae bacterium | reverse complement strand
CGAGGATTGCCCTGAGCGCTGAGGCTATCCATACGAGTTTCAACGCCGATCCTGCAACTTCCTTCGCCTGCCATGCCATAGAAGCGCTGCTCCTTGATCTCTGGAGCAAAGAGAGCGCAGTCTCGCTGACCACGAGGCTTTCGCGAGCTGAGCCACGAAGTCCTCAAGGTCGAACTTGGCTGAGTGATTTGGAAGTGCAGCCACAACCCTCACCACAAGACCGCATACGCGTCAAGGTGAACCCGCTCAATGTCCTAGAGCGGGCTCAGGCGCTGCGCAGCAGTTTTCCCGACACGGAGATCACGCTTGATGCCAACGCGAGCCTGACCGGCCTTGGTGATAGAGAGCTCGAGGGCATCATGGGGCCGCTCGAAGCGCTGGGAAATATTTCTCTTGAGCAACCCCTTGCTCGCCAAGATCTCGTTGGGCATGCAGAGCTCAGGGCAAGTTGGGGACTGCCCATTTATCTTGACGAGACCCTCACTTCCATCGGGGTCTTGCGGAGTGTCGCTCGCTATGGCTCAGCTGACGGGGTGCTCCTGAAGCCGGCGCGCATGGGCGGGGCTCTCAGCACAGCACAGGCGCTGGACGAATGTAGAACTCTGGGCTTGGCTGCAGGGCTCGGTGGCATGTTTGAGGGCACGCTGGGCCGTTGTGTGAATCAGGCTTTGGCTCATCATCCGGCCGTGAGTTTGGCTAGTGACATTGGGCCCGCTAGCGAATATCTCCTCGGGGACCCTTTTGGCGATGCAGGGGAGGCAGGTCTTGAAGGTGACCTACACGCTCATAGCGGCTGGGCGGCGATTCCTAGTGAGTATTTCAGTACTGCGGTGACGATTGAGACCTTTGCACTCAATCTTGGAGCCATGAGCCCACCTGAGGCCTAGAATGGCCGGGTGAGAAGTCACAGCAAAGTACAGCGCATTTCAGATGCTCAGGCCCGGCTCAGGAGCCTGAGGCAGGAAAGTTCTGTCATCAAGGAACAAGCTGCCGCCTTCCAGGAGATTGCTGATGACCTGCGCCTGCGACAACTGGTGGCTGAGACCCCCCTGTCTCAGAAGGAATACTCCGAAGCAAAGCGCCACGCCGATGCTGCCCACCGGGCCATTGACCGTCTCGAGCTTCAGGCTCTAGAGCTTGAAGTGCAGATTAACCAGATGCTCAGAGATCTCGAGGTGGTGTAGATGCCAAACCGAAACGCGAGGATTGTCGTTGCCGATGACGAAGCCATCATCCGCCTGGATCTCAAGGAACTGCTCGTTGAAGCCGGCTACGACGTAGTCGGTGAGGCTGCGAATGGTGAGGAAGCCTTAGCGCTCATCAATGAGCACCGACCCGACCTTGCGATCCTTGACGTCAAGATGCCAAAAATGGACGGCATATCTGTCGCGAGAGAATTGCAAGCTCGTCACCAGATTCCTGTTCTGCTCCTCACGGCCTTTAGCCAGCGAGATCTGATTGAAGAAGCTCGGGCTGCCGGAGTCGCTGCCTACCTCGTGAAGCCCTTCCTCCGTGCAGAGTTGCTGCCGGCAGTTGAGCGCGTTCTTACGTCCTTCGCAGAGGACCAGGCGATTGCCGAACTTGATGAACTCGAGACACCCGCTGATCCCGATGAAAAGATTGAGACCCGAAGGCTGATTGATGAGGCCAAGGCTCTCCTCATGGCTGAGGCTGAGTTCTCAGAGGATGCGGCCTTCTCCTTCATTCAGCAATCCGCGATGGCGTCGAGATTGAGAATGCGCGACCTTGCTCGTCAGGTTATTTCCGGCGAACTCAGGCCTTAGGGCCAATGGCGAACGAAACGGCTCCGCTGCTTCTACTGGACGGCATGTCCTTGGCCTTTAGGGCTTACTACGCGCTTCCCCCTGACCTCTCCACGGAGGATGGCACCGTAACAAACGCATTGCACGGCTTTGTCTCCATGCTTTCAAGTCTTATCCGCGACCAAAAACCCAGGGCGCTTGTGGTTGCCTTTGACCTTCCCGGCGGGACCTTTCGAGACGCCATCGCTGATGACTACAAAGGCGGTAGGGGAGAGACTCCCGAAGATCTGCCTCCACAATTCGACATGATCAGGGAAGTCTTAGCTTCTTTGGCCATTCCGGTTATTTCTCGCGACGGCTTCGAGGCCGATGACGTCATTGCCACTTTGGCTAGCCGCTCACGAGACGAAAAGATGCCCGTCATCGTCGTGACCGGGGACCGCGATACCTATCAACTCGTTGAAGACCCCTACATCCGCGTGCTCTACAACAAGCGTGGCGTCAGTGATTATGCGCTCTATGACGAAGCGGGCATTCTGGAGCGGACCGGCGTTCACCCTAGGGATTACCCCTTCTATGCAGCCCTGCGGGGAGATCCTTCCGACAACCTGCCCGGTGTTCATGGCGTAGGGGAGAAAATTGCGGCGAAACTCGTTAACGAATTTAAGGATTTCGATAATCTGCTCGCAAACGCCGATGCTTTCACCCCAAAGCTGAAGGAGAATATTCTCGCCGGAGTCGAACGCGTGAGGGTGAATCTCCAGGTCATGCCACTCGTGCGAGATGTCGAACTCGAGGCTGATCCTGCTGATTTCCATCTCGGTGGCTGGGACCCCGCTGTGGCGGAGGCAACCTTTGCCCGCTTTGAGCTCAACTCGCTCTGGAAGCGGATTTCTGGCCTCATGGCCAAGGGTCTCTTGGGTAGCCCCAGCGGAGAGAGTCTTGACGCCTCCGAGCCTCCAGTTTCTGGACTTGCACAAGCTCCGCAGGCTTTAGCGCCACAGGTCAAGGCCAAGGTCAAGGCTGCTCCAGCACTAAAGCGCAGTGTCCTCAGGGACGATCCTGCGCAATTGAAAGCAGCCTTGGGGAGTCTTGACGAGGCCCTAGTAGCGATCTCACTCGCTGATGACCCTCAACTTGGGCTCTTGGCTGCCGGGCAAAGCGAAGGCTTTGTGACGGAGCTGCAGAAAGGCTTGGGATTACTCAGTAAGGCGAAGAAGGTAAAACTTTCGGGTTTG
>CAZTQJ010000212.1:0-3025 GCA_964615615.1 uncultured Acidimicrobiaceae bacterium | reverse complement strand
GGGATGTGCGCATCAAGGCCGGGTATTGGTGGCCTTTTTTGTAGCGCATGAAGTTGACCATGTAGACGGGCCCGTCTTCATCGGGAGCTACTGTCGCCAATTTCGCGGCGTAGGGGAGGTTGATGGTGCCAAAAGTGAATCTCATGTTTCCAATCTAACAGTTGGCAAAGTTGGTGCCATATAGTTTCAGTTTGTCCACTTCAGGCTCAGAGGCCTAACGTGGACGATCGCGCAAGATTTCGAGACAGGGGAGAACATGGCTGAAGAGCAGGCAGTTTGGCCAAAGACGCTTTGGGACAGAAATCTGCAAAGTTTTCCCAGCACACGGCGACGGAATCTGCTCCTTGCGCTCATCGTCCTCAGCACCATCATCTGTTATTACCAGCAGTACGTTGGTGGCGCAGTGGCTCCGGCCGTGCTGGCGCATTTCGAGATGAGTTTCCGCTTCTACCTCACTGTTGTGGTGATCGGCAGCATCTTCGGGGCCTGTGCGTCTCTTTTGGCAAGTCTTGGAGACCGCTTCGGACGCGCAAATATCGTTGTAGGCGGCCTGCTCGGCGCAAGTCTCATCAGCGCCTTCCTGATCCCCAGTGCAGGGTCAAAGATCCAGTATGCGATCTTCGTCGCCACCCTCGGTTTCTTCGAAGGTGCCGTCCTCGTTGCCACCCCAGCTTTGGTCAGGGACTTCTCTCCTCAGGTTCGCCGAGGAGCAGCAATGGGCTTTTGGACCCTCGGGCCTGTCATGGCAAGCCTCACGGTCTCCATGGTCGCTTCAAATACTTTGGGATGGCTGCACCCCTGGCAGGACCAGTACCACATTGCGGGATTTACGGGACTCACGATGACCGTCATTGCCTTCCTGTTTCTTCGTGAACTCGCTCCTCACCTACGGAATCAGAAGATTCACTCAGTTCAGGAGCGGGTAGCCATCGAAGCTCGCGCACGAGGCCTAGAGATTCAATCTGTTGAAAGGCCTTGGAAGCAGATGGCTCGTGTCGATATCTTGGTGCCGGCCTTAGGAGTAAGCCTCTTCTTGCTGCTGTACTTCTCGGCACTATCGGTTTTCGTCATCTATTTCTCATCCGTTTTTGGATACAGTCAGGCCAGATCTAACGGCTTGGGCAACTGGTTCTGGGCAGCTGATGCACTCGCTGTTGTTCTTGCGGGGCTCATCTCAGACAAGTTGGGCGTCCGCAAGCCTCTGATGGTGCTGGGGAGCGTCGTCGCCGTCATTATGAGTGTGATTTTTGCTTCAAAAGCGACGCAACCATCAACCTCCTACATGAGTTTCATCATCATCATTTCGATTCTCTCTGCCAGCCGTGGATTTGCCTACGCACCCTGGATGGCCGCATTCACTGAAACCATCGAGCGGCGTAATCCTGCTTTGGTCGCAACGGGGCTTTCGCTCTGGGGTTGGGTGCTGAGGATTGTCGTTTCTGTCACCTTCCTCGTGCTGCCCTTCATCGTCACTTCTGCTTCGCCAATTGCTGACTACGGCTTAAAGGCCAAGGCCCTACAGAAGCAGTACGCCGCGCAGATTGTTACGGCCAAGGCCATTGAGCCTGCAACCTTGAAGGCCCTCCAGGCAGATCCCACCAATCGGACCAACCTGGTTGCCGCGATCACACAGATCGTCAAGACCGAGCACGTGACTCCAGCGGTGGCTATCGCTGATCTCAGGGCGCTCAAAGCTATGCCTCTCGCCGACAGAGCTTTTCTCAGTGCCCACGGCCGCGAGGTCCTAGCAGCGCAAAAGCAGGCTCCGGGCGAGTGGCAACGTTGGTGGTGGATCTGCATCGTTGGTGAGCTGCTCTTTATGCCGACGATCTTCTTGCTCGCAGGACGCTGGCGTCCATCGAGCGCACGCCGCGATGAAGAAGAGTTCACGCAGCGACTCGAGGCTGAGCTAACGAGCTAGGACACTGCAGAGCTGAGCTCTTGGCTTAGCCTGCGAAGGCTTTGTCTGCAGTCAAGACTGATCGGGCTTAGGGCCTTGCTGGCCTTCGTAACCTAGGATGAGAATTATGGACTTTGGCATCATCTTTGCGAATACTGGACCTTTTGCAAGCCCTCAGGCTGCTGCAGAGATGGCAGTAGCTGCTGAAGAGCTGGGCTTTGAGTCGCTATGGACTGTTGAGCATGTTGTCGTGCCCGCAGGCTATGCCTCGGAGTATCCCTATGACCCTTCAGGGAAGATGCCTGGCAACGACGACTCGCCAGTTCCCGACCCCTTGATCTGGCTTTCCTACCTTGCCGCACTCACCGCAAAGATCAAGCTGGCAACCGGCATTCTGATTGTTCCCCAGCGAAATCCCGTAGTACTGGCTAAGGAACTCGCCACCCTTGATGCGATGTCCAATGGGCGCATGCACCTTGGCATAGGAGTGGGTTGGCTTGAAGAAGAATTCGACGCCATTGGTATGCCTTTCGAGGGCAGGGGACCTCGCACTGATGATGCGATCGCCGCAATGCGGGCGCTCTGGGCTGAGGACAAGGCATCCCATCAGGGCATCTCCGCGAATTTCACGGATTGCGTCATGGAGCCCTCACCGGTGCATGGCAGTATCCCGGTCACTGTTGGCGGGCATTCGGTAGCAGCCGCTCGCAGGGCCGGACGTATCGGAGACGGATTTTTCCCCGCAAAGGGTAGCCATCAAAGCCTAAAAGACTTATTCGAAATTGCGAAAACCACCGCGACAGAGCATGGGCGCGATGCAAGCGCCTTGGAGTTCACCTCTGGTGGCTACGGCGCATTCGGACCCAATGCGCTCGAAGAGGTAAAGAAACTCGCCGAGATCGGTGTGACCAGGGTTGTTGTTCCCGCTTTCGTGTTTTGGAACGAAACGCGCGATTCCCTGGCGCGCTACGCGGAAGATGTGATCGCCAAGGCGCCCTGATTAATCAGGAACTGAGCTTGTGCCCATCACCCAAAGCCCGAGAGGGAGCTTCTGGGAAACTTGAGGGAGCTCACGCGCCATGCAAAAGAGGTGGCCCCCTTCAGGGAGGCCACCTCTCAGTTGCT
>CAZTQJ010000211.1:0-3084 GCA_964615615.1 uncultured Acidimicrobiaceae bacterium | reverse complement strand
AACTTGCGACCTTCGGGTTATGAGCCCGACGAGCTACCAGACTGCTCCACCCCGCAGAGGAGATGCTAGTTCTCCTTAGTAAGAGCCACAAACTGGAGCTTTCGAAGCGCCTTCAACTAGCCAATAAAAGCCGTGATCGACTAGGTCGGGGGGCCGAGATCGTGCTAGGCAATGGCCATGACTGAAGCAACGGATAGAGCATTCTTACTTTTCGAACAGGCCATTGGGACTCCAGAGGGCCATGGTGACTGGTACACCATGACCCAAGAAACCATCAATGGTTTCGCTGATCTCACTCAAGATCACCAGTTCATCCATATCGACCCTGAAGCCTGCAAGACCCTGTCGCCCTGGGGCGTACCCATCGCGCATGGCTTCCTCACGCTTTCGATGCTGACCCACCTCTGTGGCTCCATTCCTCAAGATTCCGATCGCATCCAAGGTGCGGTCATGGGCGTGAACTACGGCTTCGACAAAGTCCGTTTCGTTTCACCCGTGAAGGTCAATAGCGCCATTCGGGCAAGTTCTGTGATCAGCGCTGTTGAGGCCAAGGGTGATGCACTCCAAGTCACACGAACCGTCACCGTTGAAATTCAAGATGAGGCAAAGCCCGCCTTGGTGGCTGACTGGCTTACCCGAATTGTCTTCGGCTGAGCAGCCGAGAGCGAAGCCCGCTACTGCTTAGTACTTGGCTTTGTCGTCGTTGTCGACTTGGGCTTATTGCTAGCGCCAGTCGTTGAAGATGTTGACGGGACGAGTTTTTTAGCATCGGCAATGGCCGTTCCCATGATTTGAATCTGGCGCTGGTACTCGGCCAAGTTCCCTGCCTTGAGTGCCACTTGGGCTGCGTCATAAGCATCGGAGGCCTTGGCGAGCAAGCTATTCACCGTTACCTTGGCGTTAGATCCCCCGCCGGAAGCACCGCCTTGCGATGGGGGCAGGGACGCACCCTGACCTAAAACATCAGCAAGTGCCGAAGCCAGATCCTGAGCGATGGCCACCTTCTGGTCCAAAACCGTAATGAAGTACTTGAGCTGCGGTAGCGGATTACCCGCGGAGGAAACGTAAAGCGGCCTGGCATAGAGCATGGTGTGACCGACCGGCACCATCAAAAGATTACCGAGCAGAACGTTTGATCCATGTTGGTCAAGAGGCGTAATGATGCGTGAGACCTTTGAGGACTGCTGGATCTCGGCGTCCGCCTGGACAGGACCAAGCACGCTTTGGCCACGAGGAGTGATGTAGGCCTTGATCTTCCCTCGGTCTGGTCCATCGGAGGCCACCGTAAGGAAAGCCGCCAAATTCTGAATCTGCCCGCTTGAGGTTGGCACCATTGCCTCAGTCCAGGTAAACACCTGCTCGCTTGATCCAGGCAGCGCCATGACCTGAGCAAGAGGACTCATCCGACTCAAGGTCGAGCCCGAGATAAATCCTTGAGGAGTGGTGGTCTGCGTCACGGCAAGGGCCTGATCGGGGGCACCAGCACCTGAGGTGGGGGAAATCATCCAGGTGTCAGACGAGTTGTAAAAGCCCGTTGGCGAGGTGGTGTGATAGCGCCCGTAGATCGCTGATTGAGCCCCAAAGAGGTCGGCGGGGTAGCGCAGGTGAGCACGAAGTTCAGGCGAGGCCTGATCGAGGGAACTAAAGAGCGAAGGGAAGGCTGTTTCGTAGGCCTGGATGATGGGGTCACTGGGGTCGTTGACGTAGAAGTTCAACGAACCGGTGTAGGCGTCCACAACGGCCTTCACTGAGTTGCGTGCGTAGTTGTAGCTCGCCGGCATGGTGGAGCCTGGCGGCGTCTGCTGCGTTGCAATGTCTTGGCTGAAGGGATAGGCCGATGAGGTCGTATATCCGTCGACAACCCACTTCAGATGGCCACCGACCACTGTTCCATAGATCTCTGAGTCGTAGGAGAGGAAGGGAGCAGCCTTGTTCACCATGTCGCGAACGTCACGCACGGCGATGATTCGCGACTTAGGCGTAATGAGATTTGAAATGAGGAGGTTGAAGTCATTCAATCGCAGTGCGAAAGCTGCGCGCTTGGCAAGGGAAGAAAGCTGAACGCCGCCCTTGCCTACATAGTGATTCTCGACGCTGGTCCCAGACTGAGGTGACTGATAGTCAACTTCGGTCTGCTTCGAGTTCGCCACAACGTAGCCAGGATCATCCACGCCGAAGTAAATCCCCGACTGCTTGAGGACGGGAGCACCATTGGTAGAAACTGGTGGCACATCGGAAATCGCAAAAGCTGGGTTGCCATTGGAGGCCACCTGGTTGGCTGGAGCAAGTGCAGCACCCGTTCCATGGGTGTACTGCAGATGCGAATTCACCCACGAGGTATTGGGGATGTCTGCCGGATTGAGCTGGCGCACACCGAGCAGCGTTGGCGTCATCTTGCCTTGGAGCTTGTAGCGATCTACGCCCAAGGTGGTGAAGGTGTAGTACGCGCGAAGACCCTGAAGCTTGTTAAAGGTCTGCAGTGAAACATTGGGAGATGGGTCCCAAAGACGCATATTCGCCAGGGTCGGACTGGCGGCAGCCACCTCTGTGGTGCTCGGCGCACTATTGCCAATAAAGGGCGTGGTCTTCACCTTGTCCATGGAATAGGCATGGCGAGTAGCAGCGATGTTGCGCGTAATGAGCGTCTTCTCAAGCGAGCTCTGCGCGGGGTTCACCTTAAAGGTTTGAAATGCAGCTGGGTAAATCACGCCGATAACAATGGCGACAAAACCCCAGACTCCGACAGCCAACACGGGAAGCGTCCATCCGCGCTGGCGGATATTCCATAGAAGAACGGCAGCGGCGAAGAGGGAGGCAAAGACCAGCAAATTGAGCGCAGGGATCCTCACGTGCACATCGGTATAGCCAGCACCTTCGACGTAACCGCTGCGGCTCGTGGCCAAGGAATAGCGCGCCATGACGTAACCCACGGCCTTGGTGATGGCAATAAGCGCGAGGAGTACCGAGAGATGGGCCTTGACTGCAGGCATTACCCGCAGATCGCCCGGCCGAACGCGTATGCCGCCGTTGAGGTAGAGATCGGAAGAGCACACGTCTGAACTCCAGTCACCTGAAGCTACCTCG
>CAZTQJ010000210.1:0-3088 GCA_964615615.1 uncultured Acidimicrobiaceae bacterium | reverse complement strand
CCGCGCGCCTGGCTGGGGCCACGGCCATGATGGATGTCTCCGATGGAGTGGCCCTTGATTGTTGGCGCTTGGCCGAAGCATCCGGCGTGGGCATAGCGCTGAGCGATAGCCATGTCCCCCTTGAGGCAGCATTCAGCGATGATGCCTGGCTCTATGAATCGGGCGAGAGCTTCTCGCTACTCGTGGCAACTCCAGCAGGAGTAGATCTGCAGGCAGCCTTTGTCAATGCCGGCCTCGCATTGCCCAAGCTCATTGGCGTGATGACAGAAGGCAGCGGCGTGAGCTTCAGAGGAATCGCTGTTGAACGTCGTGGCTACAGCCACGAGTTGGGCTAGCTAGCTTGGAAGCTACGGCGTGGTGGCTTGGTCACCTTGCCGGCACGGATGCACGAGGTGCAGGCGTGAACACGCTTCGGGGCACCGTCAACGAGGGCACGCACACGCTGGATGTTGGGGTTCCAACGGCGACGGGTACGACGGTGAGAGTGGCTCAGGTTCATGCCAAAGGAAGGCTTCTTCCCGCACAGATCGCATACTGACGCCATAGTTACTCCTCGGTAGGGGGAGGGCCGGCCCGCAAATTCGAGGGAACGGCAATCTCCAACGCCACACAGGTTAGCATCGCCGGGATGGTTGCCTCCAATGGACTCTCCCCGCACGCGCTGCGCGAGACGGTGCTGACCTTTCGGGACCTGTTGCGCAGCCACCAAGAGCTCGTAAACCGCCTGAACGTCTACCCCGTGCCCGATGGCGATACCGGGACCAATATGGCCCTGACCCTTGAATCCGTAGCCAGGGAGCTTGAAGGCGCCGAGCCCAGCATGGTCGCTATCTGCAAGGCCATCAGCCACGGCTCTCTGATGGGAGCCAGAGGAAACTCTGGGGTCATCTTGTCGCAGTTGCTGCGTGGCCTCGCCGAACGCTTCACCCTGGTTGAAGAAATCACCGCTGAAGTACTCGCCGATGCCCTCGCAAACGCCGATGCCCTGGCTAGGGAGGCGGTCGTGCGCCCCGTAGAAGGAACGATCCTCACCGTCGCGAGAGCGGCGGCCGAAGGCGCCGCCGCTGCAGTTGCTCGTGAGGATGATTTTTCTGGCGTCGTACTTGGCGCACATCGTGCCGCTGCCGAAGCACTTGAAGAGACGCCCGAGCTGCTGCCTCAACTCAAGCAAGCGGGCGTGGTCGACGCGGGTGGAGCGGGCTTCTTACTCTTGCTCGATGCCCTACGTCACATCGTTGACGACATTGCCCTTCCGCAAGCGCCCGCTTCAACCGATCATCTTCCGCCGCTGATTGAGCATGGCGAAACCAGCGCACTTGAAGAGTTGCGTTATGAAGTCATGTATCTCCTTGAGGCTCCTGATGAGACCATCAAGGCCTTCAAGGAAGTTTGGGCCGGCATTGGCGACTCCATCGTGGTGGTCGGTGGCGATGGCATCTTTAACTGTCACATTCACACCGATGACATTGGAGCAGCCATCGAGGCAGCGCTCGACTGTGGCCGACCCCGTGAGATCCGCATCACCGACCTGCACGAGCAAGTCGTTGAAGAACGCTGGGTCCGTGAGCACGAGGTCACCGAAGAAGAAAGCGTCAGTGAAGAGGGTCACACAAGCTCAGTCATTGCGGTCGTTACTGGCGACGGCGTGGGAAGAATTTTTCGCTCCCTCGGGGTAAGCGCTCAAGTTCGTGGCGGCCAGTCCATGAATCCATCCACTGAGCAACTCCTCGAAGCCGTCGAAGCGCTCGCGGCTCGCGAAGTCATCATCCTGCCCAACAACAAGAACATTCGTGCGGTAGCTGAACAGCTTGATGAACTCACCGACAAAACCGTTCGCGTTGTGCCCACTAACTCCATTGTTGAGGGCTTCGCTGCACTCTTGGCCTACGACCCTGACTCAGGTGCTGATGACAATGCCTCAGCCATGCTGAGTTCAGCGAGCAATGTGCTCGCTGCTGAGGTCACCCGAGCCGTGAGGGCCACCGTGGTGGATGCCGGCGAGATCCATGAAGGTGACTGGATTGGCCTGGGTCGTGGAGAGATCATCTCCATCGCGGACAGTCTTTGCGCGGCGACCTGTGAACTCATTCGCCTCATGCTCGATGAATCTCACCATGAACTCGTGACCTTGATCGAAGGCGAGGGTTCTAGCGCGGGGGATACGCGATTGATCTCGGAGTGGCTCCACGAGGAGTATGCCGACATTGCCGTTGAGGTGCACCACGGCGGACAGCCGCTCTATCCCTACCTCATCGGGATCGAGTGATCGAAGAGCAGGCTGCGAAGCGTCGCCCTGCTCGCTCGCTCCGGCGCCTTGCCGAGCTTGAGGTTTCTGAAATCAAGCGCGTCGGTGCTCGCAGGGCCGAATCGCTGGGCAAGTTGGGCATTCATTCCGTATTGGATCTCCTCACTACCTATCCCCGCCGCTACATAGACAGAACGCGCCAAGTAGATCTTTCTGACCTTGCCGTGGGCGACGAAGCGGTGGTCTTCGCCACCATCACCGCGGCGAGTAGTTCGCCGTCGGGCAGGGGAGGCCCTCGAGGGCGCTCTCGTTTGGTTTTTCGTGCTGAGGATGCCACGGCTTCCCTAGAGGTCGTCTTTTTCAATCAGCCGTGGCGCGCGAAGCAATTGACGGTTGGCGACCAGGTCCTGCTCTTTGGCAAGATGGGTGAGTATGGCGGCAAGCCGCAAATGGTTAATCCCGTTGTGGATCTCCTGGCCTCTCGTGACGGGGGAGAACAACTGCCTGAACGCGTTGGCCGTGTCATTCCCATCTACCCGGCTTCGACCAAGGAAAGGGTGAGCACCTGGCAACTCGCCACATATATCGGTGAAGCCCTCCGTCGCACCGAGGCCTTTGTCGAACCGCTTCCTGAAGATGTGCTCGACCGCATTGACTTAATGGATCGCAGTAGCGCCATGCGCTCCATCCATGCCCCCGAAGAGTTTGCCGACATTGCTCCAGCGCGCAGACGTTTGGCTTTTGATGAACTCCTTCGCCTGCAGTTGGCCTTAGTGGTGCGACGCGCTTTGATCGAGCGAGATCGGAAGAGCACACGTCTGAACTCCAGTCACCTGAAGCTAT
>CAZTQJ010000209.1:0-3091 GCA_964615615.1 uncultured Acidimicrobiaceae bacterium | reverse complement strand
TTCGCCCAAAGACGCAAGATGCTGCGATCCTCGCTGCGCGGCATTGCCGACGCTGCGTGTTTTGAGCGTGCCGGACTCAGCGGCGACGAGCGAGCGGAACAACTTGATGCGCCAAGCTTTGCGAGATTGGCCCGATCGGCAAAACAGTCGTGAGTAGCGAGGAAATGGCCAGTCCGATAGTGCTTGCAGCTCCGGCAAAGCTGACGCTCACGCTGGAAGTCACCGGACTGCGCTCCGATGGTTTTCACGAGCTTCGCGCAGAAATGATCACCGTGGATCTCCGCGATCACCTCGTAGTACAAGAGGGGCCTCGCTCACTTCGTGTCCTCCTTGAAGACAGCGCCAAGGGTATTCCCGTCAGTGAAGACCAGTCCAACCTGGTCATGCGAGCTATGGAACTTGCCGGCCTATCCCAGCAAGTCCTGCTCCACAAAGCCATACCCGCCGGAGGGGGATTGGGTGGAGGTTCGGCAGATGCCGCCGCCATCCTTCGCTATGCCGGCTTTGAGGACCTTAAGAGAGCCGCAAGCCTGGGTGGTGACGTTCCCTTTTGTATGAGGGGCGGACGGGCCATGGTGACGGGCATTGGGGAAATTCTTGAGCCCCTAGAATTTCAGCCCTATTGCGCAGTGCTTGCTCTTCCTGGATTTGGTCTGTCAACACCTGAGGTTTATCAAGCCTTCGATGCATTGGAAGAAGCGGAGCGTCATCACCCTCGCAATGACCTCACCCAAGCGGCAGAATGCGTCAGCCCTGCGCTTGCTGCGACGAGGGTCTTCCTCGAAAAAGAATTTGGAAGAGATTTTTGGCTAGCGGGTAGCGGGTCGACAATGTTCGCCGAGTGCACGGCAAAAGAACTGGGTATTGAAGGGGCATCAGTGACACTTGAAGGCCCAACCGGGCAGATCAGCCTGGTCGAGGTTCACGCAATTGGCTAGGGCTCACTGGCTAAGCCAGTGAATTCCGGAATTATTTACCGGCGGCCCTGCGCTGCCAACGCGTCTTCTTCAGCATCTTCTTGTGCTTCTTCTTACGCATGCGCTTACGGCGCTTCTTGATTAGAGATCCCATGAGATTGATAAGGCTACCCGAGATTCTGAGGACTACGCCAAGTAGCGTTTCTCCCATGACTTTTGAACTGCTCAGCCTTGACCATGTGCAGGTGGCTATTCCCCCCGGAAGTGAGGGAAAGGCCATTGCCTTCTACGCAGGCGTCCTGGGCTTAGCGCAGCTGGCCAAGCCAGCCCCCTTGGCTCAAAGGCGAGGAGCGTGGTTCCAGGGTCCGGGTTTCCAGATCCATGTGGGCGCAGAGGAGGATTTCCGGCCAGCCAAGAAAGCCCATCCAGCCTTTAGGGTTGCCAACTTTGATGAATTGCTTGCTCGGCTTGAACAAGAGGGGATTAATTTCCGCCCAGATGAGGAAATTCCTGAGCTCCGTCGGGGCTTCATTGACGACCCATTTGGCAATCGCATCGAACTCATTGCTTCCTCGCCTCGCTAGGGGGCGGCGCTGTGGCACGATGGAAGGGTCTTTGGCGGGTAGTTCAATCGGCAGAACACCGGACTTTGAATCCGGGGGTTGGAGGTTCGAACCCTCCCCCGCCAGCAAGTTATGCGTAGGTCGACTTAGCTCAGTGAGCGGATGATGTCAGCGAGGATGAGCGGCTGGTCGCCCTGAATCGAATGTCCTGCACCTTCGACTTCGATGACCGTGACGGCGTCGGAGATCGAGCGCAGTTTCGCTACATCGGCATCGTCGACAACGGAACCAGGCCCCATACCGCGCAGCAAGGTGATGGGGATTTCTAAGTGCTCAAGGAGTTCCCACATTGAGGAGGTCTCCGGTGGCACTTCGCTGGCCTCATGGCGATGAAGCGCCCAGCGCCACGACCAGGTCCCATCTTCGCGTTGGATGGCGTTATGAAGGACTCCGCGACGCAGGGAAGCCTCTGAACGACCGGGGTTGTATTCGATAGTCCTCGCCAAGAGTTCATGGAAATCGGCAAAGCCGGGAGGTCCATTCACAAAGGCCGTGATCGCTGAAGCCTTCTTTGCGGTTACCCCAGGGGTGATGTCAATGAGGACGAGCTGAGCTAGGTGCTCGCTTCGTGATGCCGCGACGATGGAAGAGAGCCCACCCAGGGACATTCCAACGAGGGTGACGGGGAGCTTGCAATGTGCATCAATGATGTCGGCAAGGTCTTGACCGTTGGCAAAGGCGTTGGTCGAAGCTGAGGGTGAAGCATCAGAGTGACCGTGTCCGGGCAGATCGATGGCGAGCAGGGGACGATCGAGCGCTAGGGCCACGGTGTCGTAGGTGTGCGCGTTTTGGGCCCCACCATGCACGAGGACCAAGTCAGTTGGCTGCTGGCCCCAAGCCAGGGCGGAAATCTTGCGGCCCTGCGCCATAGCGAAGGCCACCCGCTCCACCTCGGGTGGGCCAGCGTAGGCAAGGCCCCACTCTTCGGCGTTCTCGTGAAACATCGAGAACTCGTCATAGGCAATTCGTTCCACATCGTGAGCCTAGGCCCACAGTTCTGCTAGACGAGAGCCATGGAACACGCACCCGTCACGGCGGTGATCTTGGCGGCCGGCATGGGCACGAGGATGCGCTCAGACCGGCCTAAGCCACTGCATCACCTCTGTGGCCGACCCATGGTCCTCTACGTTGTCGATGCCTTGTCGGCGCTGCGCGTGGACCGCGTGGTGGTGGTAGTCGGTAATCGTGCCGACTGGGTATCCAAGACCGTGCTTGAACACGCACCCGAAGGCATGCGTTTTGATTTCGTGGAGCAAGCCGAACAACTGGGCACGGGCGACGCAGTGAAGGTTGCCCTGACCTGCTTCGGCGACGATGATCCTGATGACCTCGTGGTACTTCCCGGCGACACCCCTCTCCTTCGCCCTCCCACCATCGGCGCCCTCGTGCGCGCTCATCGCGATCAGGGTGCTGCGGCGACCTTGTTGACCGCCAGAGTTTCAGTTCCTTCGGGCTATGGGCGTGTCGTCCGTGGACGAGATGACCACGTCGTGAGAGTGGTGAGATCGGAAGAGCACACGTCTGAACTCCAGTCACCTGAAGCTAACTCGT
>CAZTQJ010000208.1:0-3093 GCA_964615615.1 uncultured Acidimicrobiaceae bacterium | reverse complement strand
GATAGCTTCAGGTGACTGGAGTTCAGACGTGTGCTCTTCCGATCTCTGGTGGGGCGGCGGCCAACACGGCTGCCGGTGTTGCTGCCCTTGGTGGCAAGTCAGGCTTCATTGGCAAAGTTGCCGATGACGCCTTTGGCGAGATTTTCACCCATGACATGCGAGCCTTAGGCGTTCGCTATCAGCCAACTCCCGTGCCAGCAGCTGCGGGAAAGCTCGAAGCCCAGGGAACGGGTCGCTGCTTAGTCTTGGTGACCCCGGACCACGAACGCACGCTGAACACGCACCTCGGCGCGGCCACGACCCTGGCGCCGGCGGATATCGATGGGCCAATGGTGGCTTCGGCCTCCGTGCTCTACATCGAGGGCTATCTCTTTGATGCACCGCAAGGACCAGAGGCAGTTCGCGAAGCGATCAGAATCGCTCACGAAGCCGGAGCCTCCGTAGCCCTCAGCCTTGCTGACCCGCTCTGTGTCGAGCGTCATCGCAGAGAGTTTCTCGATCTCTTGGTTGATGAGCTTGATCTCTTGCTCTGCAACGAAGAGGAAGCACTGGGGCTGTTCAATACGACTTCACTCGACGATGCCATTGAAGCCTTTGATGAGACCGGCTTACTGGTAGCCGTCACGCTCGGTGCCAAGGGCTCAGTGGTGATCTCCCCTGGAGAGATCAGCCGGGTTGATGCAGTCTCGCCCGAGCAGGTCGTTGACACGACCGGTGCTGGTGACCTCTTTGCTGCCGGCTTTCTCTATGCCTTGACCCATGGCCGTTCACCTGAGCTCGCTGCCCAACTTGGTGGTCTTTGCGCCTCCGAGGTGATCTCACACATGGGGCCTCGCCCCCAGGTTGACCTCGCTCAGTTAGCCCGCGAAGCAGGACTGATCAGCTAGTTCCCCTTGAGCGCCTCGCGCTCAGCATCAAGCTGGGCGTCAATTTCTTTCGTCTTGCGATCTTCGTAGCGCAGCCAGGCAATGGCTACGGGAATAAGCACAAAGAGCATCAAGAGATCTCCACCCACCCACATGATGGCCCCACCGAGGTGAATGTCGTCAATGAGCGATGGCCCCCAATGCCGTGGCATGGACGCGTAAGCGCTGAAGGGTTCCTGCTTGGTCATGACCAAGGCCAGTCCGGTGAAGGTATCGACGGGTATGGCGAGCAGGGTGAAGGCGAATCGGATCGGCGGCGACAGGGCTTTTGTGGGCTCGATACCAGCTACTTGGCGCCAGAAGAGGTAGCCCGTCACGAGGAATATTGCCTGCTCAGCGCGGTGCACGCTCATGGAGGTAAGGCAACTGTTGAAGAGACTCGTGAGATGGAAAACCGGAATCACGATGGCATAGCTGAGAAAAGCAAAGACGGGATGACCGAGGAGTCGGGCTGCAGGATGTTTTGCTAGTGCATCAAAGCGTGCTTGACCCTCGCTCTTGAGCGAGGCGCGAAAGAGTGCAACTGGTGCCGCAAAGGCGAGCAGGGGAGCGACGACCATCACGAGCAGGAGGTGCTGGATCATGTGGACCCAAAAGAGGCTCATGTCGTAGACGCCAATGACGGAATTAATAGCCACCACGAGACCGAGGCTGGCGAGGAGAGCGCAAATCACGCGGTTTCTTGCCCACTGGCCACCGCGTGCACGGAGGCGCCTGACCGCAAAAAGGTAGGCGAGGATAAAGCCGATTTCGGCCAGCACGGTGCCCACGGTGAAGGCGGAAGCCGTGATTTGGCTCCAAGTCAGCGCATCGGTGGGCATGTCCATATCGCCATGGTAGGGCGGCACCGCAAGCAGACCTACCGGAGTAACTACGATCAGAGATGTGGCGCGCAGTTTTACTTCCTCGAGGGCATGGAAATTGCACCTCTCCGTCTTGATCTGGACGCCGGCCTGCATTGTGGCTGGATGGTGGCAGGCGACGCGCGCGATGGACGGGAATGCGCTGAGTTACCTCTATGCCACTGAGTGGCCTTTGCTGGCGGGCTTAGGAATTTGGGCCTGGTGGATGCTGCTCTCGACGGAGCCGGCAAGTCCGGAGCAGGCCGCCGAGCGTCAAGCCTTTGAGCAAGCCGAACGCGCAAAGATCGCTGTAGCGCGCAAGCAGGCGCTCGATGAAGATCCCAATCTGGCTCAATACAACGAACAACTGGCCCAACTAGCCGAGGAAGACCGGAGGAATGCATGAGTCCAGCACTAAAGCGTTATCGCATCATGGCTTTTGCCGTGGGCTTCATGCTCTTAGCCCTCTGCGTCACCATTGTCCTGCGCCATGGATTTGGGCACCCGGGCCCCGAGGAGATTGTCGCTCCGCTTCATGGCGCGCTCTTCATTGTTTACCTGATTACCGTCCTGCAGCTCATGGTGGAAATCAGGGCAAAGTTCACGCCACGTTCAGCACTGCTCGCAGCATTGTCCATGGGCCTCTCGGGAATTATCCCTGGCCTGGTCTTCGTTGTTGAACCCAGGGTGGTTGCCTTCGTGCAGGCTGGTCCGCAATGAATGGCAATCCTTGGCTTGAGCGTCGCAGTCTTTGCTACGCCCACCAGGGTGGAGCTTGGGAAGCCCCCTCATCGACGCTCTATGCCATTGCCCGTGCCATAGAGCTTGGGGTCCCCGCCATTGAACTCGATGTCCATATGACCGCCGATGGTGAACTCGTGGTCTGCCATGACGAGACCGTAAATCGAACCACCAATGGCCAAGGTGAGATCTGCGATCTTAACTTTGGGCAACTTCAGGAACTCGATAATGCCTACGCCTGGATTCCGGGTGCCGATGTAACACCGGATCAAGCGGCCGAGGACTACCCCCTTCGCGGCCGGGCACCCAGCGATCATGCATTTGGCATTGCCAGCTTGAGAGAGGTCCTCGAACTCGCCCCCAAGACCTTCTTGAACTTTGACATCAAAAGGACGCTGCCTGAGGTTGAGCCCTACGAGGCTCAGTTGGCAGCCATGCTCGCTGAGTTCGGACGCGTGGACGATGTCATCGTCGCTTCATTTTCTGACCTAGCGATAGAACGCTTTAGGAGTTTTGCTCCTGAGGTGCACACGGGAGCTGGGACGCAGAGCACGGCTGAGTTCTACTTTGCGGTTCAGGCCGGA
>CAZTQJ010000207.1:0-3103 GCA_964615615.1 uncultured Acidimicrobiaceae bacterium | reverse complement strand
GATAGCTTCAGGTGACTGGAGTTCAGACGTGTGCTCTTCCGATCTTCAGGGAAGTCGACCTTTTTGCGTTGCATCAATCACCTCGAATCAATTGATGCAGGGGAAATTCGTGTTGATGGCGAATTTGTGGGATTTGAAGAGCGCGGGGAGAAGCTCTACGAACGCTCTGAGCGTCAAGTGGCCGTGACGCGCTCAAAAATCGGGATGGTCTTTCAACGCTTCAACCTTTTTGCCCACATGACCGTCCTCGAGAATCTCGTCGTGGCGCCGAGTACGGTTCTTGGTCTGTCGCGGGATGAAGCCGAGGATCGCGCCGTGGCCCTCCTTGAGCGGGTGGGTCTCTCTGGCTATGAGGCGCGTTACCCGAGCCAACTTTCTGGCGGACAGCAGCAACGAGTGGCGATAGCTCGTGCGCTTGCTATGGAACCCAAGTTGATGCTCTTTGACGAGCCAACCTCAGCCTTAGACCCCGAACTCGTTGGCGAGGTCCTCGAGGTCATGAGAGACCTGGCGGCAACGGGTATGACCATGGTCGTGGTCACTCATGAGATGGGATTCGCGAGGGAGGTTGCTCATGAAGTTGCTTTTCTCGATGGGGGAGTTCTTCTAGAACGTGGCACTCCCGACGACCTGCTTTCTCGGCCAAGTTCACCAAGACTTCGTGAATTCCTAGCCAGGGTGCTCTAGGGAATCCAGGTTGTTCTCGGGAATGCATTGGGAATAGGGAATATTGGCTCATGGGCCGAAATGCTCCACGTTTTGCTCGGAAGATGCCGTTTTACCTAGCTCCTCCCAGCGTGACAGCACCACCGGCCCTTGAGTGGAAGTTGAGATGGCGTTCAGGATAGAGTTATGAGGTCTTTTAAGGGGGCTTTCAGTGAAGGCTTCTGGGCGTTCGTATGAGTTATGATTTCGTATAACGATGCTATAGAGTTATGATGTATTTTAAGGGGGCTTTCAGTGGCAAGTGCAATGAGGCGAATCTCAGTAGCGGTAATTGCCTTTGTGGTGGTCGTCACGGGCTCACTTCCTGCAGCCGCCTTCCATGCCCCCTCTCGAATCAGCTTTCTCCGCGCTCACCAACAGATCGCGGTAGGCAGCACGCCCCAAGGTGTCGCGGTCTCGCCCGATGGGGCGCATGCCTACGTGGTGAACTCTGGAGAAAACACGGTCAGCGCCATCAAGGTCAGCAATAACAGTGTTCTTGGTACCTGGAATGTGGGCAATACCCCTGACTCGGTTGTGGTCTCGGCGGATTCGAAGACCATTTACGTCTCCAATTCCATGGATGACACCGTCAGTGTTCTTGATGCTTTAACGGGTAACGAATTGCCTGGATCACCAGTAGCCGTGGGAACGCAGCCTCTGGGTTTAGCGCTAAGCCCTGACGGCAGCACGGTTGCGGTGGCTACCTCCGCTGATAATGGTTCGATCTGGCTTATTCATACGACTGATCTCAGTACTACTGAGATCACCAGCGACACTTGGGTCGGAGCATCTCTTGACTCGGTAGCTATTGATCCAGCCGGAACCTTCGGATATGCCACTGACGCAATCGGCGGTGGCGTGGCCACCTTCTCACTGGGTGAGCATCCTCAGGGCATTGGTTATGACATTTTTGGCGTTGGCCTCTTGGGCATTGTGGTCTCTTCCGATGGCAAGACGCTGTATGCCGTTGACTCCGTGAATTCGACCTTGAATGCTGCTCCCATCTTGGACAATGGACAGCCTGATGTAAGCAACCCTTCAAATTTTCCCGTGGGTATTGGGCCAACTGATGTTGAAGTTGTTCCAGGAACGCCTTACCTCGAAGTGGTTAATGGCTTTGATGGAAACGTCATGCTCTTTAATACCGAAACTTCGACGGTTGATAAAACCATTGGGATTGGGAACGATGCCGACTCGGTTGGTGTCGTTCCTGGCTCGGTGACGAGCTACGTCTCTTCGCCTTCAGACGGAAGTCTCGCCGTCGTTGACAGCAGCGTTCAGCCTGCCATCGGTGTGGCCGTAGGGAACCTGCCAGTTGACATCGCCATCTCTCCTGATGCAACCATGGCCTATGTGCTTAACCAAGATGACGGTTCCATCAGCTACCTCAGGCTCGCGGATAATCAGGTAATCAAAACTGCTTACGTTGGCTACGGACCTCAGTCCATTGTTCTTTCTCGTGATGGCAGCACTATTTACGTTGCGAACAATGGCGATAGCAGTATCTCTGTGCTTAGTGCTGCAACCGGTAAAGACCTTGACTCCTCGCCATGGCAGGGGATTGATTCGCCCTATGGCATGGCGGTTTCCCCTGATGGGGCAACGCTTTATGTATCTAATAACGGACCTGGAACCATCACCGCTTACGCCACAGCTTCCGGTGCGCAGATTGGCGACCCATGGCTTATTGGTGACCCTGACGCGCCCGCCGGTCCTACAGGGATCGTGCTCTCCCCGGATGGCTCCACGCTGTATGTTGCAAACAGCCAAACCGACGATGTCGCAGCAATACCGGTAGCAAACCCTTCAGCGGCCGTCTCTTGGGCTACGGGATCTGGCCCTGGAGCCATTGCAATTTCTCCTGACGGCAAAACGATCTACACCTCTAATCAGGGTGATGACAGCATTTCAGCCATTTCTACCTCAACGGGTATGGATTCCGGTCCCTATGCCTTGCCCGCGGGTTCCTACCCCTCAGGCCTTGAAGTCATCAATGCTGGGGCCACCCTGGCGGTTACCTTGACGGGCTCGGACTCCCTCGCCTTGTTCAAGCGATCCACGATGAGCCAAGAACCCGTCTACGCCGACGTGGGTACCAGCCCGTCAGCAGTAGGCGGAGCTGGCTCCAGCGTATTTGTGGTCAACATGGGCGACAACAACGTTTCGATTCTGAGCCCTCCTGGTGCCCCGAGCAATGTCCAAGCAGGGCTCGGCAGGTGTGGAGTTTCGGTGAGTTGGACCCCCAGCGATCTCGCTACCGGAGTTCCTACAGCGAGATACCTCGTGACCTCGGTACCGGGCGGCCAGACCTGTAGCGCAAACGCCCCCAACCTTTCTTGTACGGTGAGCGAGATCGGAAGAGCACACGTCTGAACTCCAGTCACCTGAAGCTATC